>CAZOOH010000004.1:0-28549 GCA_964581375.1 uncultured Muribaculaceae bacterium | reverse complement strand
ACAAAAGGAAGAATTTCTTTCAGATACAAATAAAAATTAAATAAAATGAAAGTTAAAGCATCCATCAAAAAGCGTAGCGAAGACTGCAAAATAGTTAAACGCAAAGGTCGTTTGTATGTTATCTGCAAAAAGACCCCGAAATTTAAAATGCGTCAGGGATAGTTATTAATCTGTAAACAATAAAGAGACAAATAAATTATGGCACGTATAGCCGGTGTTGATTTACCAAAAAACAAACGAGGAGAAATAGGTCTTACCTATATCTACGGTATCGGTCGCAGTTCTTCTCAGAACATTCTGACTAAACTCGGTATCGACTTCGATACTAAAGTTAAAGACTGGACAGATGATCAGATTGCAGCATTAAGAGCAACAATATCTGAAGAGTATAAAATCGAAGGGGAATTACGTTCTTCGATTCAGTTAAATATCAAACGCCTGATGGATATCGGTTGTTACCGTGGTATCCGTCACCGTTTGGGACTTCCTGTACGCGGACAATCTACAAAGAACAATGCGCGTACACGTAAAGGAAAGAAAAAGACAGTAGCTAACAAGAAAAAAGCAACTAAATAGTACCTAATCATGGCAAAAAAGACAGGAACAGGAAAGAAAAAGGTTGTAAAGGTTGAAGCATATGGCCAAGCCCATATCTCTTCTACATTTAACAATGTAATTGTAACTTTGACTAATGGTACCGGACAGGTTATCAGTTGGTCTTCTGCCGGTAAAATGGGATTCAGAGGGTCAAAAAAGAATACACCTTATGCAGCTCAAACAGCTGCGGCAGATTGTGCTAAGGTAGCATTTGATTTAGGTCTTAGAAAAGTTAAGGCATATGTAAAAGGACCGGGAGCAGGAAGGGAATCTGCAATCCGTACAATTCACGGTGCTGGGATTGAAGTAACCGAGATCGTTGACGTTACCCCACTTCCACATAACGGATGTCGTCCGAAAGGCCGTCGTAGAGTTTAACCCTTTTTATTCATTTTAAATTATTTAATATGGCAAGATATACAGGGCCTACAACTAAAATTGCCCGCAAATTTGGAGAGCCGATTTTTGGTCCGGACAAAGTTTTAGACAAAAAGAATTTTCCTCCGGGACAGCACGGACTGGCCAGAAAAAGAAAAAAAGTATCGGAATACGGTACTCAGCTTAAGGAGAAGCAAAAAGTTAAATATACTTATGGACTATTAGAAAGACAATTTCGTAATCTTTACGAGAAAGCTTCTAAAATGAAAGGTCGTAAAGGTGAAAACTTATTATTACTTCTTGAATCAAGACTAGACAACTTAGTTTTCCGTATGGGTATAGCACCTAGCCGTGCAGCAGCAAGACAATTGGTTACACATCATCATATTGTTCTTAACGGGAGTGTTTGCTCAATACCTTCTACAATTGTAAAACCGGGAGAAATTGTTGGTGTTCGTGAAAGATCAAAAAGTCTTGAAGTTGTACAAGACAGTCTTAGTGCCGGAAGCAAAAGACACTCTTGGATTGAATGGGATAGCACAACTGTTTCGGGCAAGTACCTTAACTTACCGGACAGGACTGAAATTCCTGAAACTATCAATGAACAATTAATCGTTGAGTTATACTCTAAATAATAAATAAAATGGGAATACTAGCATTTCAGAAACCGGATAAGGTAATAATGCTTGAATCTACCGATAAATTCGGTCGCTTTGAGTTCCGTCCGCTGGAGCCGGGTTACGGTATCACAGTTGGTAACGCTTTGCGTCGAATTCTGCTCTCGTCTCTTGAAGGGCATGCAATAACTGCTGTCAAGATTCAGGGCGTAGATCACGAGTTTGCTACAATCCCGGGTGTTATTGAAACAGTAATCGATATTATTCTTAATCTTAAACAAGTAAGATTCAAGAGGATGATTGAGGGAGAAGATTCAGAGATTGTAAATATATCGGTAAGCGGTAAACACGAGTTTCTTGCCGAAGATATTTCAAAACAACTATCTTCTTTTAAAGTTCTGAATCCGGAATGGCATATTTGCTCAATGGAGCCTTCGGTAACACTTAATATGGAGATTCGTATCGGTAAAGGAAGAGGCTATGTATCTGCTGAGGAAAACAAAGTAGAGGATGCACCTTTCGGATTAATTCCAATCGATTCAATCTACACTCCGATTAAGAATGTAAAATATTCGGTGGAAAACTGGCGTGTCGAACAAAAGACCGACTTTGAAAAACTGAATCTTGAAATTACTACTGACGGTTCAATTCATCCTAAAGATGCATTGAAAGAAGCTGCAAAAATTCTGATTCATCACTTTATGTTATTCTCTGACGAGAAAATAATGCTTGAATCGCCTGTTGAAGTGGTAAATAATGAGCTTGATGAGGAGTCTATAAGAATGAGACATTTGCTTCTGACAAAACTTTCTGATATGGAATTATCGGTGAGGGCACTTAATTGTCTTAAAGCAGCCGAAATTGATACATTTGCAGACCTTGTTTCTTTACAAAGGGCAGAGCTGATGAAGTTCCGTAACTTCGGAAGGAAGTCACTTACCGAGATCGATATGTTGCTCGACCGTATGAAATTAAACTATGGTTTGGACGTTACAAAGTATAATATTGAAAAGAAAGTAATTAAACATGAGGCATAATAAAAAATTTAACCATTTAGGCCGTAAAAGCGGACATCGCAAAGCAATGTTGGCAAATATGGCGTCATCGCTTATTCTGCACAAAAGAATAGAGACTACTCTCGCTAAAGCAAAAGCTTTAAGAGTGTACATCGAACCTTTGATTACTAAATCAAAGGAGGATTCAACTCATTCTCGCCGTACAGTTTTTTCTTATCTTAAGCAGAAAGAGGCAGTTACTGAATTGTTCAGAACAATATCTCCAAAAATTGCAGATCGTCCGGGTGGATATACAAGGGTTTTAAAACTTGGATTCCGTCAAGGAGATGCTGCCGATATGGCTATGATTGAATTAGTTGATTTCAACGAAACAATCATAAATGCAGGAAAAGCTGAAGCAAAAAAACAAGCAACCAGAAGAAGCCGTCGTTCGGCTGCAAAAGCTGAAGGTACCGAAAATGAAACAAAAGCAGAAGAAGTATCTGCCGAAGTTGAAGAGAAACCTAAAGCTAAAAAGGCTGCTCCAAAAGCAAAACCTGCTGCTGCAAAAAGTGAAGCAAAACCGAAGAAAAAATAGTTTTAAACTTTTCATAAAAAAAGAGAGAGATCAAAAGATCCCTCTCTTTTTTTTCAAGTTGCATTGCGAAATCTTTGTATATTTGCGATTAACATAAACAATAAAGAGAGATTATATGAATATTAAGCTTCGTCTTACATTAATGAATTTTCTTCAATTCTTCCTCTGGGGGTCATGGTTGATCTCATTAGGCGGATATATGATTGTAAAATTAAACTTTACCGGCGGACAAGTCGGTGGAATTTATGCAACAATGGGATTAGCCTCATTATTTATGCCCGGTTTACTCGGGGTTGTTGCCGACAGATGGATTAATGCAGAGAGGTTGCTTGGTCTTTGCCATATTTTGGGAGGTGTTCTTCTATTCGCAGCCTCCACTGTTACTGATCCCGATATGATGTACTGGATAATGTTATTGAATGCAATGGTTTTCATGCCTACTATTGCTCTTAATAATACAGTTTCATACACCATTCTTAAACAAAATAAACTGGATGTAGTAAAGGATTTTCCTCCGATAAGAGTTTGGGGTACTGTCGGATTTATTATGGCAATGTGGGTTGTCGATTTGTGTGGATGGACATTAAGCCCTCTTCAACTTTATATAGGTTCTTTTGCTGCTTTTTCTCTTGGTATATATGCTTTCACAATGCCTGCCTGCCCTCCGGCGGGTAATAATAAGAAGCGTACACTTGCTTCTTCTTTGGGCATTGATGCGTTTGTTTTGTTTAAACAAAAGAAGATTGCAGTTTTCTTTATATTTGCCATGCTTTTAGGTGCTGCACTTCAAATTACAAATACATTCGGAGAACCTTTCTTACATGATTTTGCCAAAAATCCAGTTTATAAAGATATGTTTGCAGTAACTCATCCCGGCATTTTGATGTCTGTTTCGCAAATTTCGGAGACATTATTCATTTTGGCAATTCCATTCTTTCTGAGACGCTTTGGGATTAAGACTGTTGTTTTATTGAGCATATTTGCATGGGTGTTAAGATTTGGTTTATTTGGACTGGGAAATCCGGGAGAAGGACTGTTTTTACTGGTGCTTTCGATGATTATATATGGTGTTGCTTTTGATTTTTTCAATATTTCAGGGTCACTCTTTGTAGAAACTGAAGCAAAGCCTGAAATCAGGGCCAGCGCTCAAGGATTATTTATGATTATGACGAATGGTATAGGAGCTTTTATTGGCGGAAGAGCCAGTGGAATGGTTGTAGACTACTTTACATCTCCTGACGGTAATAAAGACTGGCCTACAATTTGGTTTGTATTTGCTTCTTATGCCTTGGTTATTGGAATTCTGTTTGCAATTTTCTTCCGCTATAAACACACTCCAAAACCGGCTTTAAAATAGTGATATAGGAGTATATCTCCTCAGTAAAATATGAAATTTGAAAAATTAGCACAAGATAGTGAGTCATCGGCCCGCTGCGGCCTTATTTATACCGATCACGGAAATATTGAAACACCCATTTTTATGCCGGTGGGAACTCTGGGCACAGTCAAAGCAGTGTACCACAGAGACCTTGACGAGGATATTAAAGCTCAAATAATACTTGGAAATACTTACCATTTATATCTGAGGCCTGGTATCGATATTATAAATAAAGCGGGAGGATTGCACAAGTTTATCTCATGGAATAAACCTATTCTTACCGACAGTGGCGGGTATCAGGTTTTTTCTTTAGCTGCTAACAGGAAGTTGAGAGAGGAGGGTTGTGACTTCAGTTCACATATTGACGGGTCTAAACATTTTTTCTCTCCTGAAAACGTTGTAGATATTCAAAGAAAGATTGGTGCAGATATTATAATGGCACTTGATGAGTGCCCGCCGGGTGATTCCGATTGGAATTATGCAAGTAAATCATTGATTCTTACACAAAAATGGCTTGAACGTGGAATTGCTCGTTTCGACAGTACACAACCACTCTACGGCTATAGCCAAACATTTTTTCCTATAATACAGGGTTGTGTTTATCCCGATTTAAGAGTACGTGCAGCAGAACATGCTGTTTCATTAAACAGAGAGGGTTATGCTATTGGTGGGCTCTCTGTGGGAGAACCAACGGAAATAATGTATCAGATGCTTGAAGTTACAATCCCATTATTACCGGAAGATAAGCCACGCTATTTAATGGGAGTCGGCACTCCTGCAAATATTCTTGAAGGCATTGCCAGAGGAGTAGATATGTTTGATTGCGTTATGCCTACAAGAAATGCGAGAAACGGAATGATTTTTACTTCGGAGGGAATGATTAACATTCGTAACAAAAAATGGGCAGATGATTTTTCTCCGATTGATGTTAACGGCACATCATTTGTTGATAAAATGTACTCAAAAGCATATCTGAGGCATCTCTTTATTTCGTCGGAAATATTGGGTGCTCAAATTGCAAGTGAACATAATCTGGCTTTCTATCTTTGGTTAGTTGATCAGGCAAGACTGCATATAAAAAGCGGCGATTTCAATTCATGGAAAAATGCAATGGTCAAAAAACTGGAGACTAAATTATAGGCATAAATGAAGAGACTGACAATACTCGATCGATATATAATTAAAAAGTTTATTGGAACTTATGTATTTGCTTTACTGCTGATAATCGGCATTGTGATTATATTTGACATAAGCGAGAAGATAGACAATTTCGTCGATAAGAGTGTGCCTTTGGGAGTAATTGTTTTTCAGTATTATGCCAATTTTATCCCATATTTTATCAATATGTTCAGTCCGTTATTTATTTTTATAACGGTAATTTTCTTTACTTCTAAACTGGCCGCAAACAGTGAAATAACTGCAATTCTTGCAGGGGGTATAAGTTTCAAAAGATTGCTTTATCCATATTTTTTATCGGCATCGGTTATTGCGCTATTCAGTCTTATTTTGAATTTATTCATTATTCCTCCGGCAAATAAAGTGAGGCTCAAGTTTGAAGAGACTTATATAAAGGAGAAGTATATTAATACATCATCAAATATTCATTATCAGCTCTCTCCGGGTCTTTTTGTATATATGGAGTCCTTTAGTCCGATAAATAATCAGGCAACTGAGTTTACTCTCGAAAAAATTGACGGGCATGAACTCCGGTCAAAAATATCTGCCGAAACAGCTCAGTATGACTCTCTAAGTAAAAAATGGGCTCTTTATAACTATTACGAAAGAATAATTTCAGGCGATAAAGAGACAATTAAAAGGGGCTCCAGAATAGATACTACTTTAACTATATCTGCCGAAGAACTTAACAGAAGGGCCAGCAGTGTGGAATCATTTACTTATGGTGAACTGAACAGGGCTATAAAGACACAAAAACTCCGGGGTGACAGTATGGTAAAGTATGCTCAGATTGAAAAGCAAACTAGATTCGCTATACCTTTTTCTGCTTTTATTTTAACGATAATGGGTGTTTCGTTGTCTTCAAAAAGAAGGAGGGGAGGGATTGGAATGAATGTTGGTATCGGGATTGCTCTCAGTTTCTCTTATATTCTTTTCCTTCGGTTTAGTCAGATGTTTGTTCATGCAGATGTCTTACCGCCTTGGATTGCATTGTGGGTGCCAAATGTTTTGTATGCAGCAATAGCGTATCTGCTTTACAGAATTGCTCCTAAATAGCCTCTTTATATTGTGATTTAGATTTTTTCTTTTAGGACTTTGAGCATATCATCGGTCATAGCTTCGATGTCCCATTTTGGGTTCCATCCCCATTCGCTTCTTGCACAACTGTCATCCATAGAATCGGGCCATGATGCGGCAATTGCTTCTTTTACAGGGTCTATATTGTAATTATAGGAGAAATTAGGAATGCGTTTTTTTATGGTTTCAAAAAGAACCTTTGGAGAAAAACTCATTGATGTTATGTTGAAGCTGTTTCTGTGAATTAATTTATTTGGGTCTGCTTCCATAAGCTGTGTACATGCTTCGAGTGCATCGGGCATATAAAGCATGTCCAGGAATGAATTTTCGGGCAACTCACATGTATAACGACCGGTTTTGAGTACTTCGTAAAAAACTTCAACTGCGTAGTCAGTCGTTCCTCCACCAGGCAAAGCTCCATTTGAAATAATGCCGGGGAATCTTACACTGCGGGTGTCAACGCCAAATCGGGAAAAGTAGTAATCGCTCAGAAGTTCTCCGCTCACTTTGCACACTCCGTACATTGTTCCAGGTCTCATAATTGTGTCCTGAGGTGTTTTGTTGTGTGGAGTTGATGTGCCGAAAGCTCCTATAGAACTTGGAGTAAATACAGAACAATTAAACTCTTTTGCCAGTTCTAGTGAGTTGATAAGTGCTCCCATGTTTATGTTCCATGCCAGCATAGGATTCTTTTCTCCCGTAGCCGATAGTAGTGCTACAAGGTTAAATATGGAATCAATCTCATATTCTTTAATAATTTGGGCATATTTCTTACTGTCCAGAGCATCCAATGTAACTGCGCGGGAAAAATCACTCAACTTTTTTACCATCTCCGGCTTGATGTCGGAAGCAATAACGTTGTCATTTCCATAATGTTTTTGTAAGTGAGGGATTAATTCAGTACCTATTTGTCCGGCAGCTCCGACTACTAGTATTTTTCTCATATAAGATGAATTCTGTAAGTAATTTACTCAACAAAAGTAATAAATATATAGTTGAATTGGAATTTTATTATGAAATTATTATAAAAATTTGATTAAATCTAATAGAATACTTTTCGCTAAATTTGTGTAATGGATATTAATGAACTCCATATCGTTGTAAATGAGTTGGCAATCAGCCTTGGGTTTTCGGCATATGCTGCAACACCTGCAGTATCATTAAATGAGGAGATGGTTCGTTTTCGCGAATATCTCAATAACAGGTACAATGCCGATATGTCGTATCTGGAAAGGAATTGCGATATGAGAGAAAATCCTGATATTTTAATGAAAGGTTCAAAGTCGATATTATGTTTTCTTGTTTCTTATAAAAACGAACAGTCACAGAATCCTGATGTCCCTCAAATTGCATCTTATGCATTCGGAAAGGATTATCATAAAGTAATTAAAGACAGATTATATGTTATTGCCGAAAAGATAAAAGAGTATTATCCGGATATTAAATACAGGGTATTTACCGATTCTGCTCCCGTACTGGAAAAAGCCTGGGCAGTGAAAGCCGGCTTGGGTTTCATAGGTAAAAATACGATGTTAATCAATAAAAAATCGGGAATTAAAACATTTATCGGCGTAATATTGACCGATTTAGTTGTAAAATATTCTTGGAATACAGAAAAACCCGGGTGCGGAACATGTACAAAATGTCTGGAGGCTTGTCCGACAGGAGCCTTGACTAAAGAGTATGTTTTAGATTCCAGAAAGTGCATCTCTTACCAAACGATTGAATCGAAAAGAGCTCCCGGCAGAGAGACTTTTAAAGTTGATTTTAATAATTATATATTTGGTTGTGATATCTGCATTGATGCATGTCCCTGGAATTCTAAAGGAGAGTATACTTCTATAACTGATTTTTTTCCTGATTTTGTCAAAATTAATCGTAGTCGTATTGATTGGGATTCTATGCAGGAGAGTGAGTTTCTGGAACAGTATAAAGAGAGTGCTTTACTTAGAGCGGGTCTTTTAAAAATAAAAGAAAATTTAAATCATGATGGAGTTTAGAACTTGTGTAGAAATTGATTCTCCCAAAGTTAAAATCGGATATAAAGATAAAGTAATGTTTCTCGGCTCTTGTTTTGCCGATGAAATTGGCTCAAAAATGAGTGAGTTGAGATTTTCTGTGTCTGTTAATCCTTTTGGTGTCCTTTTTAATCCCTCATCTATTGTTGCTTCAATTGAAAAGATGATAGATAACAGCAGTTTTGATGCCGAAATTGTAGTTAAAAACAAAGATGTTTACTTTTCAAGAATGCATAGTGGTTTGTTTGCTTCTTTAGATGAGAATATTCTTTTAAGTAATGTCAATGAATCACTGATTAAAGCAAGGGAGTTTTTTTCAAAATCTGAATTTGTTGTCGTAAGTTTGGGGACGGCGTGGGTATATAGGTACATCAAAGGTGATTTTGTTGTGGCCAATTGTCATAAATCGCCGGCTTCGGAATTTAAAAGAGAATTTTTGAATCCTCAAGAGATTTATGATCAATTCGCGAAAGTGATATCTGCACACCCGGAAAAAAATTGGATTTTTACAGTTAGCCCTGTAAGGCATTTTAAGGATGGCGCTCACGGAAATCAGCTAAGTAAATCTTCTTTACATTTGGCAATTGAACTGTTAAAAAATTCTTTCCATAATGTTTCCTATTTTCCCGCTTATGAAATCTTAAATGATGAACTGAGAGACTATAGGTTTTATGCAACCGATATGTTACATCCGTCTGAAATGGCTGTTGATTATATCTGGCAAAGGTTTGCAGAGAATTACACCAAAAGCGGGGAGTCACAATTGATTTCAAAAATTGAACGTGTAAATAGCATGAACAAGCATCGTGCATTGTTTTCCGACAGTTCCGAGTACAAATCATTTGCTGCTCAAATGGATAAGCTTGAAAAGGAAATTCAAGCCGAAATTGCAAAATTAAGGCTATAAAAATTGTGTAAAAAGTTGGCTTTTAGCTACAAGTTAAGTGTAAAATATTTTTTTTATAAAAAAATTAAATTAAATTTGTATAGAGAGTAGAACTTACCACAAATACTATAACTATGAATAAAGCAGATCTTATTTCAGCAGTCGCTGCACAAGCGAATCTTACAAAAGTTGATGCAAAGAAGGCATTGGACGCTATCATTTCAGTAACCGGAGAGACACTTAAAAATGGCGATAAACTTACATTGGTTGGGTTTGGTACATTTTCGGTTACCAAAAGAGGAGAGAGAACAGGAAGAAATCCTCGCACAGGCGGTAAAATAAAAATTGCAGCAAAGAAAATTGTAAGATTTAAAGCCGGTGCCGAACTTACTAAAAAAGTAAAATAGGCTTCAATTTACCGACTATTAACTAAAGCAAATAAAGAGGGTGCAAAACGCACCCTCTTTTATTTTTCATTTCTTAAAACGATTAGTACGCGGCAAACAGGATAATTTGGGCTGAAGAAAATTCCAAGTAAAATGGTGATTCACTTACTTCATTTAATGTTGCTTTCCACCAAGAATCAAAGATAACATTGTTTGTAGGGTATTTTAGCCCTTTTGAGATTACTTTAACGTCGGGAGTAAGCGAGAATAAAGAAATCTGAGTACCTCGTTTAAAGTTAAAAAAAGAGCTTTTGTTTGCGGCAATAAATATTCCATGGTCTGTGTACATCTCAATAGAAGCAGATGTGAGCTTCTTGTATTGAGAAATGAGTGAAATGTTCCCTAGTGTATGATCCTCTCTTTTGCCGGTTGCACCTAAAATGATAATTTTTTCGGGATAATAACCCAAAGACAGCTGAAATGCTTTTGTCAAATCATTTGTTTCCTGATCTTCGGACTTAAATATGATTGATGCATACTTTGATTGAATGTTTTCTGAGATGGAGTCCATATCGCCGGCAATAGCTGCCGGAATAATCCCCTTTTCGATCAAACCATTTGCAGCACCGTCGCAACAAATTATCCTTCTTCCACTATTGAGAAGTGATAGAGGAATTTCGTGAGACGGAAAATCGCCGTCGGCAAGAATTATAATCTCTTTGTCCATCAAATGAACATATAGTTTTGAATATCGCGGAATCCTGCAAGGAACTCTTTGGTTGTAAGTCTTCTTTTTCCGGGTAATTGAAGGCTCTTAATCTCTAGTATTCCGGCGGAACACCCAACTTTAAGATAAAGCTTTGAATCTGTGATTATTTTGCCGGGAGAATGATCCCCAGTCAAATTTTCGAATGCAGAATCAAAAATTTTCACCGTTATAACCTCTCCGGTTACAATATTTTTAAAATATGAATATGCCGAAGGGTATGGACTTAATCCTCTTACGAAGTTATTAATATTTTCGGCAGTGTTGTCCCAACAAATCTTTGTATTCTCTTTGTTCAGTTTTGGAGCAGATGGAATATCTCCCATTGTAGCCTCTACAGAAGATTGCAAAGTAAAATTAACATTGCCGTGAGCCAAAGATTCTACAGTTTTAAGCACTAAACCGGAACCTATAATCATGAGCTTGTCATGAAGCGTCTCGAAATTATCTTCCGGTAAAATTTCGCATTTTTGAGAAAACATTATCAACCCGGTATCAATCTCTTCGTCTATTAAAAATGTTGTAACACCACTTTCGGTCTCCCCGTTAATTATTGCCCAATTGATTGGAGCTGCTCCTCTGTATTTTGGGAGCAGGGAAGCATGAAGATTAAAAGTGCCCAGGCGTGGAATTGACCAGACAATCTTTGGTAACATTCTGAATGCAACAACTACGATAAGATCGGGATTAATTTCCTTGAGGGCAGATACAAAATTTTCGTCCTTTAATGATAAAGGTTGAAGAATCCTTAAATTATGAGATTCTGCAAATATTTTAACTTCAGAACCTGTAAGTTGCATACCTCTCCCTGACGGCTTGTCGGGTGCGGTAACAACTGCCGAAATGTTACATCCCGATTCCAACAGCTTTTGTAAAGGAGCAACCGCAAAACCGGGTGTTCCCATATATACTATTTTAAGATTGTTGATTTCCATTGCTGTTGTTTGTAATTCCCATCTTGTTTGTAATTTTTTTGAATATTGCCAAATATGCATCAATGTTGAACAGAGATGAATCTTTGGTAGATTTCCATGTGAGAAATACTCCCATTGGGAAAAGTACGAAAGAAGAAATTAGTGTTCCGAAAGCAGGAGAGATTGCCCCGTCGGTAGCTAATTTTTTACCGCTTATGTCGATTACCCAATAAAGAACAAAGAAGAAAATAGACACAATTACAGGAGTACCCAGACCTCCTTTTCGGATTATTGCTCCGAGTGGTGCTCCAATAAAAAAGAAGATAAGGCATGCTATTGAAAGGGTAAATTTTCTAAACCATTCAATCTTAACTCTTCTCAGTGGAGCAGAATGTTGACTCTCCTCAATTTGGTAATTCTGAACCAAGGTTATCCCGTTTTGAATCTCAGAGATTGCATTAAGATATGCATTGTTTTTTGCAGCAGCATCTTTCCAGTTATATAGAGAATCAACAGGTAGCTTTGTGGCCATTTTTTTTAAACCGGTTGAATCCATCTGGGCAGTTAAAGAGAGACCTCCTGAAATATATAAATTTCGGATTTGATAAATTTTAACCTTTGTGTAAACAGTATCCAGGGAATCTCGTTTTTTTGACAACTGAGCCAAATTTTGCGACATCACTTCATTTCTGAAACGCCCCTGGCTTGACCTTTGGAAAGCATAATTTGAAAGAGAAACATTTAATTGTTGCCTTTTAAATCCAATCTTCTGAAGAGATAATGATGAGTCGGCAAAGGAGTTTGTTTCTGCCTCTTCGTAGGTGTATCCGTCGTAAAGCGTAAATATGAGGTTTTGTTTGTTTTTGGTAAGCCTGATTGAGCCGGAATCAGCGACTGTAACACTATTGTTTCCTCTTAATCTGCTATGATCATAGACCATAACATTGTAAATTTTATCGCTCTTTTTGTCTCTTGAACCTATCCGGATAATATAATTGTCAATTCCATTGTAAAACATACCCGTTGGAATCCTAATCTCCTCTTTTGTTTTGCCGATATCTGCCCTGAGTGAGTAAATGTTGTTGAATGCAAGAGGGATGAGATCGTTTGAGGCAAAGAACGCACCTATGCTTATAAATACAGACAAAATAATAAGTGGCGAAATAATTCTCGGGAGGGATATCCCGGCTGCCTTCATTGCGAGCAATTCGTTGTTTTCGCCGAAACTGCCCATGGTCATAATTGAAGCTAATAGTGTTGCCAGAGGTAAAGCCAGAGGTATCAGAGTTGCAGACCCCCAACCAAGGAACTCGAAAATAACGCCCAGACTCAATCCCTTCCCAACCAGTTCGTCGATGTAGAGCCACAGGAACTGCATCATCAGTACAAAAATTACGATGAGAAAGGTCAATATAAATGGACCTAAAAATGATCTTAAAACAAAGAAATCTAGTTTTTTCAATTCAATATTATTTTATGGACAAACTTTTAAGTTTCTCAACTGCCTGCTCTAATCCGCCAATCTCTTTCCCTCCTGCAGATGCGAAGAAGTTTTGTCCGCCGCCGCCTCCTTTAATAAATCCTGAAGCTTCTTTAATGTCGGCAGATGCATTTGCCCCGGCTTTTGTAAGTTCATCGGCATACATCAACGCAAGATTTGCTTTGCCTTCAAAATGTGTTCCGGCAATGAATACAGAATTACTGCATTCGGCCTTAATCATAAATGCAATGTTTTTTACAACTGAAGGATCCTGCTCGCCTGTGAGTATTACAATTTTTTTGCCATTAATATCTTTTGCACTCTTTAAAAGTTCGCTTTTGAGTAAAGATGTTTTTTCCAAGAGTAATCCCTCATAACTTTTTTTGAGTGATTCAAACTCCTCCGTCATCTTCTCGATAGCTCCCAAAATATTTGGATTGTTGAACTTTGCTTTAATGGATTTCAATAAATTATCATTTGCCTCGGCAATCTTTTCGGCAGCTGTTCCTGAAGTAGCTTCAATTCTTCTGATGCCTGCTGCAATTGCAGATTCGGAAATTATCCGGAAGTAACCTATATTTCCTGTTCTGGAAGTATGAGTGCCTCCGCAAAGTTCTATACTGTTGCCGAACTTAATTACTCTGACGGTGTCGCCGTATTTTTCGCCGAAAAGAGCCATTGCTCCAAGGCTTTTGGCCTCATTTACAGGCATATCACGAAACTCATCTCTTGGTGAATTTTGTCTTATATAGTTGTTTACAAGGTTTTCTACTTTTTTTAGATCCTCGTCAGAAATTTTTTCAAAATGTGAAAAGTCAAATCTGAAATAATCGGAATTTACTAAAGATCCCTTTTGTTCTATATGAGTTCCTAAAACCGATCTCAAAGCAAAGTGAAGCAGATGTGTTGATGTGTGATTATTTGCTATGGCTTGTCTTCTTACAGAATCGACAACTGCTTTAAATTCTGAATTGAGAACATTGGGAAGTTTATCCAGAATGTGAATATTCAGATTGTTCTCCTTTAAGGTATTGGAGATATAATACTTAATTCCGTCTTCGGCTTCTATGTATCCTGTGTCGCCAACCTGACCGCCGCTTTCGGCATAAAACGGGCTTTTATTGAATACTACCTGAAAATACTCTTTTGTTTTTGTTTTTACCGAACGATATCTTTGAATTTTAATTGTCTCTTCGGTCTTATCGTAACCTACAAATTCGAAATTTGTAAAAGGAGCAACCTCTGTCCAGTCGCCCTCTTCGGTCGCAGTGGCGTTTCTGCTACGCTCTTTTTGTTTTTGAAGTTCGGTTTCAAATGCTTGAATATCTATAGAGTAACCATGTTCTTTTGCAATAAGTTCACTCAAATCGATTGGAAATCCAAAGGTGTCGTATAGTTCAAAAGCATCGGCTCCGGAAATAGTTTTTGTAGCAGAATTCTTTGCCATTAAGGTATCCATAAGACGAATGCCTTTTTCAAGTGTACGTAAGAAGGCCTCTTCCTCTTCCTTTATTACTTTTTCGATAAGAATTTGTTGTGACACTAATTCCGGAAATGCTTTTCCCATTTGGGAAGCCAACACCGGAACTAATCTGCATAAAAACGGCTGATCAACTCCAAGGAATGTGTATGCGTATCTCACGGCTCTTCTTAGTATCCTCCTTATTACGTAGCCTGCCTTAACGTTTGATGGTAATTGACCGTCAGCTATCGAAAAGCTTATTGCGCGAATATGGTCGGCAATGACTCTCATAGCAATATCTGCTTTGGCATCTTCGCCGTACTTCTTGCCACTCTCTTTTGAAATAGCTGCGATAATCGGAGTGAAGACGTCGGTGTCGTAATTACTTTGTGTTCCTTGCATTACCATGCATAATCTCTCAAGGCCCATGCCGGTGTCGACATGTTTTTGAGGTAGTGGAACAAGTGAGCCGTCTGCCTTGCGATTGTACTGAATGAATACAAGATTCCAGATTTCAATAACCAGGTGATGCCCCTGGTTTACAAGGTCACGACCGTCAATTTTTGCTCTCTCTTCGTTACTTCTGATATCTACGTGAATTTCGCTGCAAGGCCCGCATGGACCTGTATCGCCCATCTCCCAAAAATTATCTTTTTTGTTTCCGTTAATTATCCGGTCCGAAGGCAGATATTTTTTCCATTCTGCTCTTGCTTCGTCGTCGGGATCGATATTATCATCTTTAGACCCCTCAAATACAGTAACATATAGCCTCTCTTTATCGAGTTTATAAACTTGGGTTAGTAACTCCCATGCATATTCTATAGCCTCTTTTTTGAAATAATCGCCAAAACTCCAGTTACCGAGCATTTCAAACATGGTGTGATGATAACTGTCATGTCCAACCTCTTCGAGGTCGTTATGTTTGCCGCTTACTCTGAGACATTTTTGTGTGTCGGCCACTCTTTTGTGTTTTGCCGGAGTATTCCCCAAAAACCAATCCTTGAACTGATTCATGCCGGCATTTGTAAACATAAGTGTGGGATCGTCCTTCACAACCATTGGTGCAGATGTAACAATGGTATGGTGTTTGTTCTCAAAAAATTTAAGAAAATTATCTCGAATCTCTATAGATGTCATAATTTTTACTGATTTTGTGTTCCAATTAACGGAACCACAAAAATAGTTTTTTTATCAAAATTATTTAAATTTGCGAGAATAAAACGGTCCGAAACTGTGGCGAAAACCAAAAGATATAAATTTAATCCTGAGACTTTAGTGTTTGAAATTCACAAGCTGTCAATTAAAGACAGGTTGTCTAAGGGTACTGTGTTGTTTTTGCTGAGTCTTGTAATTTCTACTGTTTATTACTTTTTATTTACCCAGTATTTCGGAATGGAGACTCCAAAGCTTTTGGCTCTTAAGAGAGAATCGGGAGAGCTGAACAACAGGATGGATCTTATGAATAAAAGATTTCAGGAGGCTACAAAAGAGTTACTTGCTCTTCAGATGAGGGATAATTTTGTGTACAGACCTATCTTTGGTATGGAGGATTTACCTTCTGATGTAAGGAGTGCCGGCTTCGGCGGAGTTAACAGGTATGAGTATCTTGAAAATTTCGATCAATCGGGTGCTCTGACAAATACTGTTAAAAGTATGGACGTTCTTCTTAAGAGGGCATATATTCAATCAAAATCATTTGATGAGGTGTCTTCTTTGGCATTGTATGCCGATGAAATGTCCCTTTGTGTTCCGGCCATACCACCTTTGAACATAACTGCCAGAAGAATCCGTTTTTCAAGCAGTTTCGGATATAGAAGAGATCCTTTCAACGGAATTTATAAAATGCATACAGGTGTCGATTTGTCGGGTCCTCAGGGTGAATTGATTTATGCTACCGGAAATGGAAGGGTGGTGGCTGTAAGTAATGACTTTTTCGGATACGGCAATTTTATAATTGTCGATCATGGTTTCGGTTATAAGACGAGGTACGCTCACATAAAGAAGAGCCTGGTGCCTGTCGGGAAAATTGTAAGAAGAGGCGAACCTATAGCTCTTTTGGGCAATACCGGCCGTTCGAAAGGACCTCATCTGCACTATGAGGTAATTTACAGGAATGCCCCCGTTAATCCTGTAAATTATTATAAAGGCGAAATTACGGCAGATGAATATGCAAAATTAATCTCTCCTGAAAGTAAAATATGAGCAAATTTAAATTCAATAAAGATCTGCTTGATATTGTCGAAGATAAACTCGGCATAAGAGGTTGGATTATACGTGTTTTCAAGTATTTTGTTGTGAGTGTTCTGTTGGCGGTGTTGTATTATTTGATATATGCAATGCTATTTAATTCTAAGGAGGAGGAGTTTTTATCGAAGCAAAATAAATTGACGGAGCATGAACTGGCGGTTGTCGACAAAAGAATGAACAATCTTGAAAGTGTAATTGATGAGCTTAAAAAGAGAGATGTTGAAATTTATAAAGGTATTTTTAAAGCTGCTCCCCCATCATTGACTGCAGGCGGGTATAGTAAAAATCTGTTTGAACAGATTGACTCCTCAAAAGATGAATCTTTAATTAAGTTTACTTCCGAAAAGGTTAGTGTTATTGATTCTTTGTATGTTGTGGAGAAAAACAAAATTGAGGAGATAAAATCTTATATGAACGGTTTGGAATCCGGAGAGCTAAGAGTAATTCCTGCAATAATGCCGGTTGAATATATCGGAACCAGTCAGACAGGTGCCAGTATAGGCAAAAAGATTCACCCGTTTTATAAAACCGCAACATATCACAAGGGGTTGGATTTATTATCTGCCATAGGAACTGCCGTAGTAGCTACTGCTGACGGCACAATTTCAAATGTAACAAAAGCCGATAAAGGTTCCGGAAATAGTATAACGATTTCTCACGGAAATGAATATAAAACCGTATATTCGCATTTAAGCGAAATTGTAGTAAGACAAGGGCAACAGATTAAAAGAGGCAGTGTGATAGGCAGGGTTGGTAACAGCGGTCTCTCTTTTGCTCCTCATCTGCACTATGAGGTTATTTTCAATGGGAAGAATGTCGAACCCATTAATTATTTTTTTGCTGAACTGAATCCTGCTCAATTAAGGGAGATGTTGGTTGTAGCAATAAACAGCGGACAGTCTCTGGATTAATAAATTATAAAAATATGCCATATAAAGAATTTAAGATTGAGAAGCTTTACTACTCTATCGGCGAAGTTGCCGATTTATTGGGAGAGAGTACTTCGTTGGTAAGATTCTGGGCTCAAAAGTTCCCACAGTTCATTAAACCTGCCAGGAATAAAAAGGGTAACAGATTGTTTACTGCTGAGGATGTTTCAAATTTCAAAATCATCTTTCATTTGGTAAAAGAGAGAGGAATGACCCTTGAGGGTGCGCTTAAAAAAATGAAAGATAATAAAGAGGGTGTCGATAAAAGTGTAGATGTTATTGCTACTTTGTCGGGAATTAAGGAGAGATTGTTAGAAATTTCAAAATCACTTGATTGATGAAAGCCTCCGAAATTGCCTCTTTTTTAGATGAGTTCGCTCCCGTATCATTACAGGAGAGTTGGGATAATTCCGGTTTTTCGGTGGGGTCTCCCGAAATAGAGGTAAATTCGGTAATTGTAGCTTTGGACTGTACTCCTGAAGTTGTTGATGAGGCTGTTGAAACAGGCGCCGACATGATTATAACTCATCATCCTCTAATATTTAAGAGTTTGAAGAGTATTACCGGAAGGAATCATGTAGAGCAGATGATTATCAAATTGATAAAAAATGATATTGTTGTTTATTCTGCTCATACCAATATCGATAAGGTTGCTGAGGGGGTGAGCGGATTAATGGCCGATAAACTCTTTTTAAAAGAAAGGGAGATTCTTGTAGAAGGAAGTGATATAAATACCGGCTTCGGTATAATAGGAAGATTAGAAGAGAGTATATCGGTCGATGAGTTAATCTTGAGTGTCAAAAAGAGGTTTGGGGTAAAAACTGTCAGATGTTCAAAGCCTCTTTCCGGAAAAATTGAAAAAATTGCAGTTTGCGGAGGAAGTGGATCGTCCATGATTGATGCTGCTGTTTCAAAAGGTGCCCAGGTCTATATTACGGGAGATATTTCATATCACTATTTTTATTGTGAGAAAGACTTCATGGTCATGGATATAGGACATTTTGAAAGTGAATTGGGAGTACTGGATGTTATAACTTCTATTCTTAGGAAAAAAATACCTACATTTGCAGTCCGAAAATCCGAAAATATTTATAATCCCATATACTATTATTAGATTATGGCAATAGCTAAAACAAAAAGCAGCAAATCTCTTCCGCTGGACGGCGGTACTTTTGTGTCACTGCAAAAGACTATCGTTGAGGGAGATATTACAATGGAGGCAAAGCTCCACCATCTATATGAATTACAAAAAGCTGATTCTAAAATCGACCAACTGAGACTGCTCAGAGGTGAACTTCCTATGGAGGTTCAAGATTTGGAAGATGAAATATCGGGACTCAGAACAAGGGTCGAGAAATTCATGTTAGAGATAAAAGACCTTGAAAAGATGATTTCTCAAAAGAAGATTGAGATTCAAACAGCTAAAGATCATATTGAAACATATACCTCAAGACAGGGTAATGTTAAGAATAACAGGGAATTTGAGTCCCTTACAAAAGAGATCGAAAATTTGAATCTTGATATAGAGCTTGGTGAGAAAAACATTGTCGAGTTTACAAAAAGAAAAAATGACAGAGCATCTGAATTGGAATCAGCAACGTTGAATCTTGAAGAGAGGTCCAAAGATTTAGAGACCAAAAAGAGAGAGCTTGATACAATAGTTGCGGAGACTCAACTTGAAGAAGACGAACTGGTTAAAAAGTCAGAGGAGATTCAGTCTAAGATTGACGCAAGAATGTTGGCTGCCTACCACAAAGTTAGGTCAAATTCAAGAAACGGACTTGCAGTTGTTACTGTTAAAAGGGATGCTTGTTCGGGATGTTTTAACAAAATCCCGGCTCAAAGACAGATGGATATTGCATCCAGCAAAAAGATTATTGTTTGCGAATACTGCGGCAGAATCCTTGTAAATTCCGATTTCGAAGCAGAATAATGGAGAACAGGCCTCATAATATGAGGGAGCTGTTCTTTCGCAATGTTGCACAAACTTCCCCTTCACCTTTGGCTCTCGAGATCCAAAAGGCCCGAGGGGTTTTTTTGTATGATAAATCGGGCAAGGAGTATATAGATCTTGTTTCGGGTGTCTCAGTAAGTAATGTAGGACATTCAAATCCGGAGGTAGTCGATGCTGTTAAAAAACAGGCAGAAGATTATATGCATCTTATGGTTTATGGCGAAATAATTGAGGCTCCTCAAGTTCTGCATGCGCATTTACTTACTTCGATTCTTCCCTCAAATCTGAATCAGATTTATTATGTTAATTCCGGAAGTGAGGCAAATGAAGCAGCTCTAAAACTTGCAAAAAGAGTTACCGGAAGAAGGGAAATGATTAGTTGTTTCAACAGTTATCACGGAAGTACTCATGGTGTTTTAAGTGTGATGGGAAGCGAGTTTTTTAAATCTTCTTATCGTCCGTTATTACCGGATACCAAATTGATAAAATTTAATGATTTTCAGGATCTCTCTTTAATTACTGAGAAAACTGCATGTGTTTTAATTGAGCCTGTTCAGGGTGAAGCTGGAGTAATTTTACCTGTGGAGGGATATCTCCCGGCATTGAGAAAGAGGTGTACCGAGACAGGAACAATTTTAATATTCGATGAGGTTCAGACCGGTTTCGGACGTACGGGAAGTATGTTTGCTTTTGAACAATATGGTGTTGTTCCCGATATCCTCACAATGGCAAAGGCTTTAGGCGGAGGAATGCCATTGGGTGCTCTTGCCGCATCTGCCGAAATGATGAATCAATTTCAATATGGACCACCTTTGGGACATATTACTACTTTTGGGGGGCATCCTGTTTCTTGTGCTGCGGCTTTGGCTTCGTTAAAGATTTTATTGAGAGAGGACTGGATTTCTCAGTCTTCTATTAAGGGGAGGAGGTTCGGATCATTTTTGGAGGGTCACAGGAGTGTAAAGGAGATTCGATATGCCGGCTTGCTCTTAGCTGTCGAACTGAAATCTGCCGAAATGGCAAATGAAATAATAAAGATATTGCTTGACGAGGGTGTTATGAGTGACTGGTTTTTATTTAATCCAGTATCATTCAGAATTGCACCTCCGCTGTCGATAACTTTAGATGAAATTGATTTGGCGGCTGAGAGAATTTTAATAGCTTTGAATAAACTGAATCATATATAATACTTATGGCAAAGAGTTATCAAAAACCTAAACCAAAGAGCGATACGAATATTGAGGTGCTTGGGCTCGAGATGGGAAAGAAACCCCCTCAGGCACTTGATATCGAAGAGGCTGTTTTGGGTGCTCTGATGCTTGAACAGCATGCAATTGCCGATATAGTGGATATTCTTATTCCTGAGTGTTTTTACAAAGAGGTAAATCGTAAAATATACCGTGCTATAGCCGCATTGGCTGTAAGACACGCTCCTGTGGATATTTATACTGTTGCCGATGAGCTCAAGAAAAGTAATGATTTGGATGCAATCGGCGGGCCTTTGTATTTGAGTCAACTGAGCATGAAAATTGGAGCTGCTGCTCACATTGAATATCATGCGAAAATTCTTTTGCAAAAATATATGCAAAGGGAATTGATTTCGATTTCGTACGAGGTGCAACGTGATTCTTTCGATGATTCTATTGCTGTTGATGATTTGCTTGATAATACTCAACAAAAGATATTTACGCTGGCCGAAAGAAATATGAAGCGTGAGACTGAGCCGGTACAAAATATTATAAACAGAGCTATCGAGGAGATGCAGAAAAATCAGCTCAGAAACGATGGCTTGAGCGGTGTCCCTTCCGGCTTTACAACTATAGATAAAGTTACACTCGGTTGGCAACCTTCGGATTTAATCATTCTTGCTGCCAGACCTTCTGTCGGTAAAACAGCATTTGTGTTGAATATGGCCCGGAATATGGCTGTCGAACACAAAGTCCCTGTTGCATTCTTTTCGCTTGAGATGTCCTCCTTACAATTGGTGAACAGGCTTATGATAAGTGAGACAGGTTTGGATTCGGATAAGATAAAAGGTGGTAAGAAGATGGCAGATTATGAATGGACTCAGTTGGAGGAGAGGCTTAAACAATTGGAGAAGGCTCCGATGTATGTTGATGATACGCCTTCACTTTCGATTTTTGAGTTTCGCTCAAAGGCAAGAAGGCTCGTAGCAAATTCAGGTGTTAAATGTATTATAATTGACTATCTTCAACTAATGACCGGACCTCCTGAACTTGCAGCTATGCGTGAACAGCAGGTTGCGGCAATTTCCAGATCGCTTAAGGCTATCGCAAAGGAGTTAAATGTTCCGATTATCGCTTTGTCGCAGTTAAGCAGGGCCGTTGAAATAAGAGGAGGTAATAAGAGGCCTCAGTTGAGTGACTTGCGTGAGTCCGGCGCTATCGAACAGGATGCCGATATTGTAATGTTTATACACCGTCAGGATTATTATGGACTTACTACCGAAGAGAACCCGGGGGTAAAAGGATTGACCGATATAATTATAGCAAAACACAGAAACGGAGCTGTTTGTGATGTGCAGATGAGGTTCAGAAGTTCGGAAGTAAGGTTTGTGGAGATGACTGAAACAGTTCTGAGTTCTGAATATGCATCGGGACCGGGTAAGATTTTCGGATCTAAGATGAACAGTGAAGAGTTTAAGGCAAACTCAGATTTTGATTCTTAAATTTTAATGAGAAATTTAATAATATTATTTAATATACTGTTATTTAATCTTATAGGAAATGTAACGATTTCGCAGGTGGTTTCATGTGTGCCTGTAAAAGTGGTTTCTGAAAACACTTTGCCGTTTAAAAGCGGAGAGTACTTGTCATATTTGCTTAGATATAAATGGGGAGCTGTTAACTCCGATATTGGAGAAGCTAATTTCTATCTGAATCTGATTAATTACGGAAACGGAGAGAGTTATTACAGTGCGAAAATTAACGGAGGTACTCTTAAAATCTTGGAATGGCTATTTAAAGCTAAAGAGTCTTACGAATCCAGATTCAGTTCTACTAACCTAAAACCTATTTATTTTCAAAGAGATGTCAGAGAAGGAAAATATACTGTAAAAAACTTTATTGATTTTCTTCCTGACAATAAGATTAAAGCGAAGGTTCAAAAAAATAATTCGCCTGCTCACGATACTTTATTAATTGGCAGGGAGTGTACTTTTGATGTAATATCGCTCTTTTATTTTACCAGAAGCATAGACCTTTCGGCTACTCCAGCAGGTAAAGAGGTTGGAATATCGCTGGTTATTGACGGAGAGATATATAACATAAGTTATCGCTATATAGGCCCCGAAGTAAAAAGAATTCCGCAGATTGGTCCGAGAAAAACCTTGAAGTTTGCCGCGAAAGTAGTTGCAGGTCAGTTCTTTTCCGGGAAGGAGGAATTAAATATTTGGGTTTCGGACGACAAAAACAGAATCCCGTTATATTTTGAGACTCCGGTAAAAATAGGGAAAATCAGTGGTCGATTAAATAAATACGCAAATTTGAAATTCCCGTCAGATAAACTAAATTTGTATTAAGATGTCAGATGAAAAAATAGAACATAAAGGGGTGATTCTGTCTATTAACCCCGAAATAATTTCGGTAGAGATACTTAACAAAAGCGCCTGTTCATCATGCTCTTCGAAATCGGCATGTTTTCTGGGAGAGGTTGAGGCAAAGGTGGTTCAGATTGAAAATAGCGGTTATTGCTTTTTTGAAGAGGGTGAAGAGGTTAATGTTATTCTAAAAAGATCTCTCGGGTTTAAAGCTCTCTGGCTCTCTTACCTGGTACCGTTAATTATTTTGATAGTAACTCTGGTTATATCTTCAAAGCTAAAGTTAAATGAACCGGTTACCGGTCTCGCTATAATAGGGGCAATTGCTCTCTACTATTTAATTATTTATCTGCTTAGAAATAAGTTGAAAAAAGAATTTGTTTTTACTATAGAAAAAATTAAACAATAATGACTACTACTCTGATTTTTACGATTGTCAGTCTTAGTTTATTAGGCCTTTTACTAGCTCTTATATTATATATGGTTGCGCAAAAGTTTAAGGTCGAAGAGGATCCGAGAATTGATGATGTTGAGACTATTATGCCCGGCGCTAATTGTGGCGGTTGTGGATTTGCCGGTTGTCGTGCTTTTGCGGAAGGTTGCGTTAAGGCAGATAATCTTGACTCTCCGTTTTGTCCTGTAGGTGGTAACGAAGTGATGCAAAAGGTTGCATCTTACCTAGGTATGCAAGTTGCCGACAAAGCTCCTCAAATTGCAGTTGTTCGTTGTCACGGAACGTTAGATAACAGACCAAAAATTAATTTTTATGAAGGGCATACATCTTGCGCAATAATGTCGGGATTCTATGCCGGCGATACCGGTTGTAAGTATGGCTGTCTCGGTCACGGCGATTGCTGTGTTGTTTGTACTTTCGATGCTATTCATATGAACCCGAAAACCGGGTTACCTGAGGTTGATCAGGATAAATGTACTGCTTGCGGAGCATGTGTTAAGGCGTGTCCAAAATTTATTATTGAGCTGAGGAATAAAGGTCCTAAAAACAGAAGGATTTTTGTTTCTTGTATTAATAAAGATAAGGGGGGAGTTGCCAGAAAAGCTTGTTCTGTGGCATGTATAGGATGTACTAAGTGTTTTCAGGTTTGTGCTTTTGATGCGATTACAATGTCCAACAATCTTGCCTACATTGATTTCAATAAATGCAAACTTTGTCGCAAGTGTGTAGATGTTTGTCCTACAAATGCAATTTGGGAGATTAATTTCCCTGTAAGGCTCCCGAAAAAGGAAGAAAAAGTAGTTGTTGAACAATAAGATTGTATCGATATGAGCAGAACATTTTCAATTGGCGGAATTCATCCGCACGATAATAAAATTTCAAAAAAAGCTTCAATTGAGGATTTTCCTACGGTTGACGTGGCATATATATCTATGTCTCAGCATCTCGGAGCGCCTGCTGAACCTGTTGTGGAAAAGGGTGCTGTTGTCAAAACAGGACAATTGATTGCTAAACCGAACGGATTTATATCTGCCGGAATACACTCTCCAGTTTCCGGTACTGTAAAGTCTATTGAACTTATACCTGACCTTGCCGGTAATCTGGTGCAACATATTGTCATTAATGTTGAGGGAGATGTGTGGGAAGAGAGCATTGACAGAAGTCCGGAAATTAAAAGAGAAATTACTCTGACAGGCAAAGAGATTATTTCTAAAATTGCCGAAATGGGGGTTGTGGGTCTTGGTGGAGCTGCTTTCCCTACTCATATTAAATTAAACCCGCCGCCAAACAGGACTGCCGAATACTTGATTGTAAACGGTGCCGAATGTGAGCCTTTCCTCACTTCGGACTACAGGATTATGATTGAGATGCCTGAACAAATTCTGATAGGAACATCTTTGATGATGAAGGCGTTGAATGTGAATAAGGCTTATGTGGGAATCGAAAACAACAAACCTCTTGCTGTCAAAAAAATGAAGGAGTTGTGTCACTCTTCCTATAAAAATATTTCGGTTGTATCGCTCAAAAAGAGGTACCCTCAAGGTGGCGAAAAGCAATTGATTGATGCAATTACTGGTCGTCAGGTTCCTTCTATGGGATTACCGATTGATGTCGGGGTTGTTGTTCAGAATGTGGGAACTGCTCTTGCGGTCTACGAAGCTTGTCAAAAAAACAAACCTCTTTTCGAAGGTATTGTGACTGTTACAGGTAATTGTATGAAGGAGCAGCGTAATTTCAGGCTGAGAGTCGGAACAAGTTATGAGGAGGTTCTTTCTCAAATCGGAGGCATACCTGCAGATGCAGTTAAGCTTGTAAGCGGTGGTCCTATGATGGGTAAAGCTGTTGCCAAAATTGAGGCCACTTCTACAAAAAGTACATCTGCCTTGCTTCTGTTAACAGAAACTGAAACTAAAAGAGGTTCTGAAAGAAATTGTATTCGATGTGCTAAATGTACAGAAGTTTGTCCGATGGGACTTGAGCCGTTTTTGTTAAACAGATTATCGCGTGCCGGAAGGATGGAAGATTTGGAAAAGAATCTTGTGCAGGATTGTATTGAGTGCGGCAGCTGTATGTATACTTGTCCTGCAAATATTCCTCTGCTTGACTCAATAAGATTTTCAAAGGCTCAGGTTCTGAAGATTATCAGAAGCAGACCTAAATAATGTTTATAATTTGAAATTTAATATATGAAAAGACTAATTGTTTCTCCGTCTCCGCATATTCACAGCGATGTGACGACTAAAATTCTGATGAGAGATGTGGTTATCGCCTTGGTTCCATCGCTTTTGGTTTCGATTTACTTTTTCGGTTTTTCGGCAATCAAATTGGCGCTTGTGGGAATTGTATCTTGTATGCTTGTTGAATTTGTGATTCAAAAGTATATTACTAAAGGAAGAATTCTTATAGGAGATTATTCTGCGGTTGTTACAGGTTTGCTGTTAGCTTTGAACTTGCCACCCAGTTCTCCCTGGTGGATTGTGTTTATTGGTTCAGTTGTGGCAATAGGTATTGCAAAGATGACCTTTGGAGGTCTTGGGCAAAATTTGTTTAATCCTGCATTGGTAGGAAGGGTGTTTTTGCTTGTCTCTTTTCCTGTAATCATGACTGACTGGAGCATTCCTGCATCCTGGTTTAGAGAGGGTATAGATGCCTCTTCGGGAGCAACTCCGCTTGGAATTGTAAAGGAGGGTTTAGCGAAAGGCTTGAATCTGGAACAGATTTTTAATGAACATCACTTTACTTATACTCAAATGCTATTCAGCAGAATAGGGGGTTCTGTAGGGGAGATATCTGCCTTTGCTCTTATACTCGGATTTGTTTATCTGCTTGTAAGAAAGGTAATAAGGCCTCATATTCCTTTTGCAATCATTGGAGCTGTTTTCGTTATGACCGGAATCTTTTGGCTTATTGATCCTCAGCACTATGCCGATCCTATTTTTAATATTCTAACCGGTGGTATATTAATCGGTTCAATATTTATGGCTACAGATTATGTTACCTCTCCGATGAGTCCGAAAGGGATGATTGTATATGGAGCAGGAATTGGTATTATAACTGTTTTGATAAGGTATTTCGGGGCTTATCCTGAGGGAATCTCTTTTGCAATTCTTATTATGAATGCAGTTGTTCCTCTGATAAATATGTCACTAAAACCTAAACGTTTCGGAAAGGAGGTAAAAAATGGCTAAAACTTCATCTTTAAAAAACATGGTGGTCACTTTGACAGTGATTTGCCTGGTATCCTCGGCTGTGTTGGGCGGTGTTTATGCAATTACCGCTAAACCTATCGAAGAGGCTAAAGTTCTAAAAACAAATGCTGCTATCTCTAAAGTTGTTCCAAAGTTCGATAACGATCCCTCTTCTGAGGTGTTTACTAAAGAGGTTGATGGTAAGACTTTTAAGGTTTATCCTGCCAAATCGGGCGATCAGGTTGTTGGGTATGCCATTGAATCTTACACGTCTGCAGGATTTGGTGGAAGAATTGTTCTTATGGTTGGATTTAACATTGACGGTTCAATAAATAATACATCTGTAATCTCTCACAATGAGACTCCCGGATTGGGCGATAAAATGGTTGAGGGTAAAAGTGATTTCAGTGTACAGTTTAAAGGAAAAAATCCGGATACGTTCAAGTTGTCGGTAAAAAAAGATGGCGGTGATGTTGACGCTATTACGGCATCTACTATCTCTTCCAGAGCTTTTTGCGATGCTTTAAACTCTGCTTATAAGGTTTTTCTTGAATGCAAAAATGCGCAATAATAAATGTGAATTATGATTAAACTGAGTGATATAACAAGAGGTATAATAAAAGAGAACCCTACGTTTGTCTTAATTTTGGGGATGTGTCCTACTCTTGGGACTACGACATCTGCCATAAATGGTTTGGGAATGGGTCTTGCCACTATGAGTGTTCTTATATTGTCGAATGTAGCTATTTCGATGGTATCTGGTCAGATTCCTGCTAAAGTAAGAATTCCGGCGTATATTGTAATCATTGCCGCATTTGTAACTGTAGTTCAGTTTTTGATGCAAGCTTTTGCTCCCGGACTTTATGAAAAACTTGGAATTTTTATTCCGTTGATTGTTGTTAACTGTATTGTTTTAGGGCGTGCTGAGGCTTTTGCATCCAAAAACGGTGTTATGGCATCGGCAATTGATGGTTTGGGAATCGGACTGGGATTTACTGCTTCTTTAAGTGTACTGGGTTTCGTGAGGGAGTTGCTTGGAAGTGGTGCCGTATTGGGTTATAAACTTACTGACGGTGACGGTATGCTTGTATTTGTTCTGGCACCGGGTGCTTTTATTGCATTGGGTTATTTGATGGTGTTGTTTAATAAATTAAAATCCCGAATTTAATAAGTTATGGAATACATTATAATTATAATATCGGCTGTTTTTGTAAACAATATTTTATTGTCTCAATTCCTGGGCGTTTGTCCATTTTTAGGTGTTTCTAACAAGGTTAGTACTGCAGCCGGGATGTCGGGTGCAGTAATTTTCGTAATCGCTGTATCGACTTTGGTTACATACTTACTTCAATATTATGTTTTGATTCCTCTGGGAATTGATTTTATGCAAACGATTGTATTTATAGTCGTTATTGCAGCTCTTGTTCAGATGGTTGAGTTAATTCTTAAAAAGATAAGTCCCTCTCTTTATCAAGCACTTGGAATTTTCT
>CAZOOH010000003.1:0-29113 GCA_964581375.1 uncultured Muribaculaceae bacterium | reverse complement strand
TCCGTTAAATTGGAGTGGGGTTTCTAAAATACGGATTTTTAAATCAGATTTCAAAAAAATCTACTTATGATCCTGCTGCAATATTGGCTGCTTTGGAAAATGCTCCTCAGGCAAATTCCGACAACACCATTATGAAGCATTACAATGTTGCCGGCGATGCTACAAACTTCACTGTTGGCGACCCATACCAAACAAATACAACATGGGATGCTGTAGGTTATGGTTCTACACAACGTGCTACAAGATGGTATGCAAACATTCTGAATAATACCTTCACTGGCGGATCGGGCGTAGTTGATCCACGTGCTTCAAAATTGCTTCCTGCAACTATGAAAAATATTGTTGTAAATACAGCAGGCGATATTGTAAGTTATGAGTGGGGCCGAGATATCGGAGTTGATATGATGAACTCAAATATTCGTCAAAACGGAGGTCCTTTGACAGCATCTTATGCTGCTTCAAATACAAATATTAAGTATACAATAGCAGATGCAACTGCCAGGGCTAACTTCATAGCTTCTCTCCACCATGCTTACACTGTAAACGGTAATGATGTTACTGTTACTTATACAAAGGGCTGTTTCTATATAAACAGTACAAATTACCTGAGAGCCGGCGATACTCTTTATGTTAACATGAGGTCAAACAGTTTGTCTACAACAGGCAGAAGCGCAACTGATTTGTATTACTATCCGTTATCAACTGCAAATGCAGTAAACGGTACAGGTACATTCTATGCAAGACCTACTTCTGACTCAGATATTCTTACTTATGCAGAGATGTGTTTTATTAAAGCTGAAGTTTATTTTAGACAAACAAAAACAACAGAAGCTCTTAATGCCTATAAGGCCGGTATTCAGGCTAATTTTGACCGTATGCAAACCAAACTGAATGAATGGAAATCTGGTGGAACAACTAATCCTGACCAATGGCCAATGAACAGCGCCGACATTACTGCATATATGGCAAGTGCCGCTGTGGTACAAACAGCATCTGCATTAACTATGGCCGATATCATGAGGCAAAAGATGATTGCTATGGGATTGAGTATGCAAAACTGGAATGATTTGCGACGCTTCAATTATAGCGCAGGAAACATTGGAACATTCGGAGTTGTATATAAAGACTACAAGAGGCCTTATGAGTTTACTGCAACTAATATTATGACCGGTTTAACACCTACTGATCTTACATACTGGTTCCGTCGTTTTAGCCAAAGTACTCACGAAAGTAACTACAACAGTGAACAACTGCTTAAATCGAATCCTCTTGCAATGAAGGATGCGATTTGGAGTGACCCTGTTTGGTGGGATATACCTTAATTGTTAATTTCTGAACAAATATTAATTGAGGCCGGCTAAAATGCAATATTTTGCCGGCCTCTTTTTTATTGCTGTCTATATGGATTTTTTCATTTTTTTTTAGAAAATATGGGCATTTATTCATTAAAAAGATTGTCGGGATGTATTTGATAAAATAAATTGTAAATTTGTTGGAGTATAAAATTTTATAATATGTTTTCACAAAAGGTGTACGCCAACAGGCGCGAAAATCTAAAAAAATCCGTTAAAGGCGGGTTGTTACTTTTCCTGGGCAACAGTGAAGCAGGGATGAATTATATATCAAATACTTATAGGTTTCGTCAGGATTCGTCGTTTCTCTATTTTTTTGGATTAGACGAACCGGATTTGGCCGCAGTTATTGATGTAGAGAGCGGTGAGGAGATAATCTTCGGAAATGATGTAACTATAGACGATATAATTTGGATGGGCCCTCAACCGGCTCTCTCCGATAAAGCTGCCTCGGTAGGGGTTAAAAAGTCGTTGCCTTTGGGAGAACTGGAGAGTTATATTGCTGATTCGTTGTCAAAGGGAAGAAATGTCCATTATCTGCCGCCATACAGGTATCATAATAAGATTCAATTAAATAAACTGCTTGGTATTCAGTTTGATGAGCTTGCAGGCAGGGCTTCTGTCGAGTTTGTTAAGGGTGTGGTTGCTTTGAGAGAAATTAAGGAGAGTGTTGAGGTTGTCGAAATGGACGAGGCTGCTAATATAGGCTACATTATGCATTTTACTGCAATGAAGATGGCTCGTTTGGGAATGGTTGAGCAAGAGTTGGTTGGAATAATGGAGGGAATCTCGATATCTAACGGTCACATGCCTTCCTTCCCTATTATTCTTTCGCAAAACGGAGAAACATTGCATAATCACTCTCATCATCAGGTTCTTACCGATGGCAGATTGCTTGTAATTGATGCCGGAGCTGAGTCTAATTCGCATTATGCTTCCGACTTTACAAGAACTATTCCCTCATCGGGTAAATTCAATTCAAGACAAAAAGATATTTATACCATAGTTTCCGAAGCAAATAATCTGGCATTGGATCTTATAAAACCGGGACGTACATATAAGGAGGTACATCTTGCTGTTTCAAGACTGATTGCTCAGGGACTTATTAACTTAGGTCTTATGAAGGGCAATGTCGATGAAGCTGTTGCCGCAGGAGCTCATGCTCTGTTTATGCCTCATGGTTTGGGACATCAGCTTGGTCTGGATGTTCATGATATGGAAGATTTGGGCGAAAAGTTTGTTGGATACGATGATTTTAATGTTCGTTCGGAACAATTTGGGCTAAAGTCTTTAAGAATGGGTAAGGTTTTAAAACCGGGCCATGTTATTACCGATGAGCCGGGAATCTATTTTATTCCTGCTCTGATTGAGAAGTGGAAGAGTGAGGGAATTAACAAAGAGTTCATCTGCTTTGATAAACTTAACGATTACTATACTTTCGGAGGAATAAGGCTGGAAGATGATGTTCTTGTAACCGATACCGGATGCCGGCTTCTCGGGTCAAAGAGGTTACCAATTACAGTTGAGGATGTTGAGAGGGAGATGAGTGCCGAATAGAAAATTTGAATCTAATAATTATTGAACCTAAACTATATGCTATTTAAAAAATTCTTCAAAGGAGCTGCCATCCTTCTTGCGGCAACTCTTTTAATTGTGTCATGTTCTAAGGATCCTGTTCCGGTAGATCCTGTATTACCTTCTAACGAGAATTCAATAATCTCTCTGAGATTTGAAACCTCTGTGAATCCGGGATTATCTACTACCAGCAGCGCCTTTTTTAATGACCGGACCATTTATGTAACTGTTCCGAGAGGAACTTCGCTTACTTCATTGAAGGCTTATGTTGAGATATCTCCTAAAGCCAAGATTAAAGTTAATGGCTCTGCTTTTACAAGTAACACTACTGCCATAGATTACACAAATACGGCAACAATAGCAGTTACATCGGAATCGGGCATTGAAAAATCCTATAAAGTGCTGGTACAGCCCGGTATAGCTGCTTTAGACAATATGATTTATGCATTTATGAAGAAGTACTCTATTCCGGGAACATCTTACGCTATTTCCAAAAATGAGCAGATAGTTTACTCTTCGGGTATTGGGTTTGCGATTACAGAGAGCGAACAGAGAGTTGTGCCGGCAAATTTGTTCAGACTGGCAAGCTGCTCTAAACAGTTCACAGCATTTTGCATATTAAAATTAATGGAAAAGGGTTCTTTGTCGCTGGATCAGAAGGTTTTTGGAACCGGTGGAATTCTTGAGGCGGAATTTCCAAATGTAACAACAATGGCTGCTCAGGTAACAGTAAAACATTTGCTGAGCCATACAAGCGGATGGACTAGTAATCCCGATCCTATGTTTACTTCAAGCTTTGCCGGACAAACTTTGGATCAACGTATTTCGTATATGCTGACATCTCCTCAGACTACTCCCGGAACCTCTTTCTCTTATTATAACATGGGATTTGGTGTTCTTGGTAAAATTATTGAAAAGATTACAGGTAAGGAGTATGAGGTTTTTCTTAAAGAGCAACTGGCTCTTGCGGGAATTACCGATGTGCACGTAGGAGGAAATCTTGCTCAAAGAAGAAGTAATGAAGTGGTTTATTATTCTCAGAGCGGCACAAACGGTTACGGTAACGAGATGCAGGTAATTAAAGCGGCAGGCGGTGTAATTGCATCGGCTCCGGAAATGCTTAAACTTGCTCACCAACTGGACGGATACTCGTATGTGCCGGATATAATATCTGCCGAAACGAGAAATCTTATGATAAACCCTCCGTTTCCTTCGGCCTATACACGTTATGGCCTTGGATGGCGAATTAATCATACATACTATCCGAATGCAATTTATCATGCCGGGAATTTAGCCGGCACTGCAACTCAATGGGTTATCGGAGAGAATTTGAATCTTGTAGTTTTGTGTAACTCAAGAAGTTATATTACCACATTCGACGATGAGATGTACGGACTACTTAAAGATATTCGGACTCTTGCCTCGACAATCAGCTGGTAAAGTTCTGAAATAATCATAGCCGTGGCTCCCCAAATTGTGTAATCGTCGCAAATGTAACAGGGAGCCTCGGATATTTGATTGACCTCCCGTTCAACTTTAATTGTTTTTATATTATCGGGGGCAAATGCTTTTAGCGGAACTCTTTTGTACCCGGCTACCTCTTTGGTATTCATGACGTATGGTGTCTTATTTTTGGAGAGTGCAAGTACCGGAAATATCACAAAATTCGTAATTGGAATGTAAATGTGAGTTAATTCCCCTAAAATTGAGTAATTATTTTGCTCAATTCCGAGCTCTTCAAATGCCTCTCTTGAGGCGGTTGTTTGAGGGTCTTTTTCGCCAGGTTCCTGTTTACCTCCCGGAAATGCAATTTGTCCCGAATGTGCGCCATTGTATGTACTTCTCTCAATGAGAAGCAATTCCCAGTCGGAATTAACAGTTGAATTTTCTTCGTCCGGGGGATAGAGCAGTACCAATACGGCAGATTTTACTGCGTCGTAAGGAATCTCCTTCTCATTTTTGAGAGATTCTGCTCTCATTTTTGGGGCTAACAATAGTTGAGCCTCTCTTCCTGGCAGATTTTCGATTAGCATTGCAGATTTTCTACGGGTAATGCAGATTTTTTTCAAAGGTAATCTCAATTGCTCTAATTTTTCATAAATTGCAATAAAATAAAAGCATAATGAAAAAATTCAGAGTTATTTTAACTGTATTTTCTATATTGACTTTTTCGATTTTGTCGGGGAAAAGTCCGAAATACTATTTTGTAGATATTAAAACAAATAAAGGGGTAATAGTTGTAAAATTGTACAATGAAACGCCGCTACACCGCGACAATTTTGTAAAATTGTGCAAAACTAAATTCTATAATGAGGTTCTTTTTCACAGGGTTATAAAGAATTTTGTGATTCAGGCAGGTGACCCGGAAAGTAAATCTCACAAAAAGGATATCGAACTTGGCGACGGCGAACTTAAATATAAGGTGCCTGCCGAGATAATTCCCGGAATGTTCCATAAAAAGGGAGTTTTAGCTGCCGCAAGAGAGAGCGATTCGGTAAATCCTGAGAGGGCTTCCTCTTCGACTCACTTTTATATTGCTATAGGAAAGGTGCAAACCGACGAAGATCTTGCCAAAGCTGAGGCAAGAATTAATAAGGCAAATAAAACAAATGATTTTAAATTCCTGCCGGAAGTGGTTAAAGTCTATAAAACAATAGGTGGAATTCCTCATCTGGACACTCAGTACACAATATTCGGCGAAGTGGTAAAAGGTCTTGAAATAGCCGAAAATATATCTTTAACAGCTACCGATAAAAGGGACAGACCTTTGGAAGATATAGTTATAATCTCCACAAAGGTCCGTCATTTAAGAAAGTACTAAATTTCTTCTCAACTATTCACCCGCAGGTGCGGCGCTGGTAAATGTTACCTGCGCTCCGTAAGAAGTTCCTTTAGCGTTTGTAGCATAGGCTCTTACATAGTATACAGTGCTTGGAGTAAGTGCATTCAAAGCGCTCGCGAAAGTACCTGACCCTGTACCGTCGGATGTTTTGCTGTCGGCAATTGTAGGATTTTCCGAAGTACTCCAGCAGATTCCTTTTGCTGTAATTGTTCCCCCTCCTGTGGCTGTAACATCTCCGCCGCCGTCGGCAGTAGTCGATGTAATGTTAGATATATCGGCAGTTGTTACTGTAGGCAGATTGATATCTGCACTGAAAGAAACCTGATTCCCGTAGCTTGTACCTTCGCTGTTTGTGGCATAGGCTCTTACGTAATAAGTGGCGCCCGGGGTAAGATTAATTATTGAACTGGTAAATGATCCTGTTCCGGTTGCATCGGTAGTTTTGCTGTTTGAAATTGTAGGCATGGTGCCTGTACTCCAGCAAATTCCTCTTGCAGTTACGCTGCGACCTCCATCTGCTGTAACGTTACCTCCGCCTGTGGCAGTTGTTGTTGTAATTTCGGTAACGGCTGTTGTTGTTACAACGGGAGCATCCGGCAGTGTCGAGAGAATTCCTTGTGCACCGTAAGCTGTTCCTGCGCTGTTGGTTGCATAGGCTCTTACATAGTAGGTTGTACCCGGATTCAGCCCTGTGATATTACTTGTATATGTACCTGTGCCGGTTCCATCTTGTGTTTTGCTGTTGGAAATTGTAGGATTCTGTCCGGTGCTCCAGCAAACGCCTCTTGCGGAGATAGTTCCGCCTCCATCGGAAGTGATAGTTCCGCCTGTTGTGGCAGTTGTTTTGTCGACTGCAGATATAATTGATGTAATAACGGTAGGCATTTCGGATATTGTCGTGCAGATAACCTGGTTGCCGTAAGATGTTCCTGCTGTGTTGATTGCGTAAGCTCTTATGTAATAAGTGCGTCCGGGTGTCAAGCCCGAGATTGTAATTTCATATTCGCCTGTTCCGGTGCCGCTTGTAACTTTATTGTCGCCGGTTGTAGGGTTAGCAGATGTTCCCCAGCAGATACCTCTTTCGGAAACTGAAGCGCCTCCGTCGGCGGTAACATTACCACCGGTTACTGCGGAAGATGTTGTAAGGCTGGATACTGCCGTTGTTGTAACGGTAGGAGCTATGGCCGAAGTTGTAAATGTTGCTTGTTCGCCGTATGCTGTTCCTGCGCTGTTGGTGGCGTATGCCCTTATATAATAGGTAGTTCCCGGATTTAAGCCGGTAATTGAACTAATAAAGATTCCGGTTCCTGTGCCGTTTGTTGTTTTGCTGTTTGCTATGGTAGGATTTTGTGTTGCAGACCAGCATACGCCCCTTGCCGAAACTGTTGCTCCTCCGTCGTTGGTAACGTTACCGCCGCTTTGTGCCGAAGATGAATTTACGGAAGATGCTGCAGTTGTTGTAACTGTTGGAGTTGTTGCTCCGGTTGTGAATGAAAGTTGGTTGCCGTAAGATGTTCCTGCACTGTTTGTTGCATAAGCTCTTACATAATATGTTGTTCCGGGAGTAAGACCTGTAATACTGCTGATAAATGTTCCAACAGGTGCATTAGAGCTCGTTTCGCTGAATGGGTTAGATGAGCTTAATATTTCGAATTGTGTATCGGATGTTTTAGAATCGGTTGTTGATGGATTTTGTGATGTACTCCAGCAAACACCTCTTGCGGTAATTGACCCGCCTCCGTCATTTGTAATATCGCCACCGCTGGAAGCTGTAGTTGCTGTAATTGCAGAAATTGCTGTTGTGGTGAGTGTAGGTGCTGCAGCCGGTGCGGTAAATGAAACCTGGTTGCCGTAAACTGTTCCTATGCTGTTTGTTGCGTATGCTCTTACATAGTAGGTTGAGCCGGGATTCAGATTTGTAAGATTACTTGTGAATGTTCCGGTACCTGTGCCGTTAGTTGTTGAGTTGTTTACAAGAGTAGGGTTTGTTCCTGTACTCCAGCAAACTCCTCTTGCAGTAATTGGTGCACCTCCGTCAGATGTAATGTCGCCACCGCTTACTGCAGATGTGGATGTAATTGAGATTACTGTTGCTGTAGTAATTGTAGGCAGAACTCTCTCTGTAGTGAAGGTAACCTGATTTCCGTATGCAACGCCTACAGCGTTTACTGCGTAGGCTCTTACATAATATGTTGTGCCCGCTGTAAGTCCTGTAACAGAACTTGAGAAACTGCCTGTTCCTGTACCTTCGGTTGTTTTACTATCGGTAGTTGAAGGAAATTGGTTAACGCTCCAGCACACCCCGCGAGAGGTAACTGCTGCTCCTCCGTCACCGGTAATGTTACCGCCGAGTGTTACAGAAGTAGATGTGATGTTGGTCGGAAATGCTGTTTCAAGTACCGGAATTGTTTTAGGGGCCTCCTTGTTACAGCTTAAAACGCTAAATGACAATGCAGTAATAGCAATTAATAATTTTAATGTGCCTTTCATCTTACAAGTTTTTTGTTAAAAATTTGTTAAATTTAGTTAAGAAAAAAGTATGAACAAAAAAAAGCTCTCATTAATTGAGAGCTTTTTTATTGGTTTAGTCTATTTTACAGGATTTTCGGACAAATTCCACTTCATTATCGATGAGATATGTGGTATTAATGTCATTGCAATTTTCTTTTGCCCTTGATAATTCGGATGACCTGAGGAACCAAGATCGGTATCGTCGTTATATACTTCGTTAAGGTATGCGGCAAAATGGAGGTTCTTATCTTTTTTTGAAATGCAAAACTCTCGCAGATAATCGAATGCTCCTCCCTTTGGCGGTGCAACGCAAAGAATGTTAACATTGCCGTAGAGTGTTCTCAGCTTGACAATAATTTTGTCGTAGGCGGCGAGAAACTCCTCTTTTAGCGGGTGTGGTTTTGTTGAGAAGTCGTTTGAACCGAGGTTTATGACAACAAGGTCGGGGGTGTAATCTTTGAAGTTCCATCTGTTTTCGGGGGTCATGTCAAATGTACCGTCCATTAGCTCTTTCATTGTCACTTTTGAGACTCTGGAGGTGTCGCCGTAGTTTCTCGCCGCCCCTCTTCCGGAGTGAGCTATAAGAGTGTAGTCGGCATCAAAATAACGTGCTATTATACAGCTGTATGCAAGGTTGCAGTTTTCGGTTTCGGCTTTAAAAGGGTCGGTTTTGAGCAGTCCTTCGGTGCCGTAACCGCAGGTTATGGAGTTGCCGATGAATTCGATATGTCTGGATTTTTTCGGAGAAGCCGGAATCAAGGTGCAATTTGACTCTAAGATTATCGATTTTATTGTTGTAGTGCCTTGCTCCCCCTCGCTTCTTTTTTGAAGGCGGAGTGAGTGTTTCCCGGCGTGTAACCAGTTTGCAAGCACTATTGTGGTGTCTTTCCCGGCAATTGAAATGACCCCGGTCTGAACTCCGTCAATAAAAACGTTATAGTAATTTCTTTTAGTGTCGGATGCCTTTATTGCAACTGAACTTCCGGTAAAACCTGTTTCAAAATAGGTTCCGCTCCAATTGAAGCTAACCTCTCCCGTAGGTGTTTTTTCGGTTCTTCCGGTGTAGCGAATCTCAGGAGAATCTGCCTTGAATGAGGTATAACTCTTTTGTGCTGTACTTAGTGCAGATGCTGTAATGGCAATTGCAAGCATTAAAACTTTTTTGTTCATTCGGAATTGGTATTAATATGTTTTATGATGCTAAATCAGTTTATATCAGTTTATAAAATTCCCTTTCAAATCGACCTTAAAGGTACCGAAAGGATTTAGAATTCTGTCTATAATAATTGCAATTTCCAGGCGTGTTAATTCTCTGTTTTTGTTGGTTTCGTTTAGTTTCAATGCGGGCAGATCTCTTTTGAGAACAGAGTAAACTTCCGATTCTTCAATTGCGCCTATTGCAGATACTCTGGCAACTAGGTAGTCAAGTGTTACATTTCCTGAAGCCTCTTTTTCTGTCGGGATTGCAGCTTTTAATGCTGAGGGTTCACCTTTTGATGACTTATTCCCGGCATAGACTTCGTTAAGGCCGTCTTCAAGAGTCTTGCAGCTAATTAATGAGTCGGTATAGAACCATGTCTGATTCTCCCATCCTTTATTGAGCCCTTTCCCTTTTAATATTCCTGTTACGCCGATTCGTTGTATTACTTTAAAGTAATTGTCATTGGTCTTAAGATCTAAATAGGGGAGCAGGTATCCGCCCGCTTCAAGAATTACTTTTTGGACATCTCTAACCGAAACATTATTGATATCTACTCCTTTTTTTACGGCAAGGGCTGCAAGAATTCCGGAGGCCTCTCCGATTTGCAAAACTACAGGTTGCAATCGTGAAGATCCGTTAACGATGTTGGTAACTGAAACAGATTTTTCGGCTACTATGAGTCCTTTAACCTCTTTGGGTATAACTATTCCTAAAGGGAATCCGTATGAAGGGATAGGGTGAAAGTATAGATTTGGCAATGAGTCCCAGCCTGAATACCTTGCATGGTGTTGGTCCACAGGGTAGTCGCCTACTCCGCAAGCTGTTCTGTAAAGTTTTTCATTTTGTGTGAACGGGTCGGTAATGTGTTGCAAGGAAAATTTTACAACTCCGTCGATTCTGCGTGATTCTCTGTGATATGGTATGAACGGGAGCTTGTCGGCGGTTGGATATTCGTCATCTGCCAACCCCAGTCTTTTAAAACCAAGTTCGGTTTGCAAATAATAGAGGAAACTTAGCGACATCTCTTTTGCTTTTTCAAGTGCTTTCGCTCTATCGGTATTATTCAAATTGATAACATCTACATAGTAGTCGTTTCCCTCTATGGGCCAGTTAATCATGTACTTGTTGTTGGGGAGCTTGCCGTATGTAATCATCATCTGTTTACTCCATACTCGGTGTTTCTCTTTGGGATTGATGCATTTTTCGCTCTCGCAGCAGCAATAGAAGAGTGAGGGATCGTAGTTGGCAGGTTTCACCGGGGTAACATCGTACGGGTACTCTTTGAGAATCATTGCGTAGGTGAGGTCCTGAATAATTGAATTTGCTTTTGCAGGGGCTATATCTTCTCCTGTCTCATCTTTGGAGTCCATCCCTGTTTTGTAGGGAACGCCTAACTCTTTTGCTACATCGCCGAGCTCTGTGGCATCAATTATAATTTTTGCAATTACAGTTGTCTCAATTCCGTTAATATTCAGTTTTACAGACCATTTATCGCCCTCTTTTTTAAATGATTGCGGTGTTGAGTTGAATGAAGTTTGCAGATTTTTTTCTTTAGCTGCTATGTTTTTAAAAATCCTGTTGCCCACCGACGGTTCAAAGAGAATGTTACTTACCCAGCCTGTGGCAAGGGCTTTTTCGCTGCCGTAATGTTTTGCAAGTGAGTCGCGGAATTCGGCCCAGAGTGCGCCCCTGAGTTTGAAGTTTCCGTCTACTGCGCTTACTCCTGCCGATGTGAGCATACCTCCGAGCCATTGGTGCTCTTCAACGAGGAGTGTTTTGGCTCCGTTTCTTGCGGCAGATATTCCTGCGGCTGTACCCGATGTGCCTCCGCCAATTATTAAAACGTCGAATTGTGCGTTTGCCTGTATAGTGCTGCCTGTCGAAATGTTTTTACGGTATTGATTCCCAAATCTATCGGTTGCAACAACTTCAATTAATGAGTTTTCGAATTGTGGTTTCGCTCTGAAGAAGTGATCTGAGGCAGATGGATATATCCATTTATGATCCAGTTTTGAGTTGTTTGAGTACATCTCACGAGCTTCGGGATCGTATGCGGTAAATCTCTCCATTTTACCTCGGCTCACTCCGTTTTCAAAAAACTCGACACTCCATGAATCATCTGTATTCCAGATGTTTGCAACAATAAAGCCTTTGAATTCGGGATACTTTGCACCATCGTATAACTTAATTTGATAATCTTTTGAGTAGCCGGTCGATTTGTAATACCATGTAAGAGAATCTCCTTTTACAGCATAAACTCCATATCCTTTAGGCGTTCCGTCTGTGCAAAGAGAGCCTTGCCACCATGCACCCGAGAGTGCTGCCGTTACGTGTTCAAAAATATTCGGAGCTATTTGTTGGTTGAACATTGTGTGGGTGTGACCCGAAATAATATCTGCTTTATACCCTTTTAGTAATTCGTATAGTCCTCTGTGGTTTATGAGAGTGTTTGCTGCTTTTGCGTATTGAAACTCTTTTCTGTCCGATGGTTCGCAACTTGTGGGAATGTGCAGAGTGAGAACAATTCTGCTTCCTTTAGGTACGTAAGAGAGGTCTTTTTCCAGCCAGGCAAGTTGTTTATCTTCCAGGTATCCTATGTAAAAATAGTCTCTTCCTATATAGAAGTTGTCGTTGAGTGTTATGTAGTGAACCTTGCCTACGTTGTATGAGTAGTGAGAAGGTCCGAATGTATCTTCGTATTTTCGCTCACTCAGCTCCATTGCACGACCGTAAAGGGTCATGTCGTGGTTTCCCATACTGCTGTATACAGGGATATTTAGCCGTGAGATTATTTTATTGTACTCTCCGTAGAGAGTGTGGTCGTTTGAGACTATATCGCCTGCGCACATTGCGTGAACCTCTGTGGTAGGGCCATTGGAGAGTATTGTCTCATGCATGTCATCTATGGATTGTGATAACTGACTAAACTCTTTTCCGGCCCAGACCTGAGGATCGGCGAATGCGATAAAAATATGATTTTTGTCGTCGTTTGCTTTTTTTATAAGAGTAAAATTGTACCGTGTTTCAGTCGGTTTTAACTCTTTATAGAATTTTACGGTTCCGCCCTTGAAGTCACAATTGTAACCCGATGGTGTGGAGATATATACGAATCTGCTTTGAGGTGCAACTTCGAGGCTATACTCTCCTTTGTTGTTTGTTGTCGTGAAGTTTGTGCCGTCTGTTACTACGACACCTTTAATATTTGTACCTGAGGAAGAGACTCTTCCTGCGATATTTTTAGCCTGAATGTTCCCGATTAACAGGATATTTGAAACTAATAACGTGATTAGCAGAAAGATATTCCTCCTCATATACTTCAATTATTTACATTTTTCCAGAATATTTGCACATTGGTAAAGTCCTCTTGGAATATGGAAACAACCTTTCCATTTTCCGCCTTTAAGATCGAGAAGAACCTCTCCTCTTCTGTTAAGATATCCGAACCACTCAGGATGTTCATTGTCTTTAAAATGTTCCCAGGTATATTTATGAACGCGCTCAAACCAGTTCAGACACTCTTTGGAACCTGTAAGTTGGTAGCCTTTGATAAGTGTTATAAGTGTCTCGATATGAACCCACCACAGCTTTTGATCCCATTCAAGTTGCTGTACCGGGTGACCCTTTACATCCATAAAGTAGAAGATACCTCCGTATACTTTATCCCAACCGAAATCGATTGTTTTAAGTGTAATTTGAACAGCTTTCTCAATGATATCTTTTCGGCCGAGTTTTACTCCCAAATCCATTACAAACCACATAGATTCAAGGGAGTGTCCCGGATTAATTAATCTGCCTTCAAATGTATCCGAAAACTCACCGTTTGAACAAACGTTCTCCAGGATTAGTCCGTACTTTTCATTGTAGAAGACATTAAGAACTTCGTCTAAACACTCTTCGATTGTTGCATCCAATACCTCTTTGTCGAGCAGATGTTCAATTTCCAGCGCAAGATTGCAAAGAATCATAGGGAGTGAAAATCCCTTGAGTGATCTTGTCCCGGGGTATGCTTTGTTCCATTTTCCCTTTGGGTTATCTCTCTTTTGGAGAATCAGGTCGAAAGTTGTTTTGGCAATTTGTGCGTACTCTTGATTTCCTGTTGCTTTGCTTAATTGCCCGAAGGCCATCGTAGCAAATGTATATGAAAATATATTATATGGTTCTATAAGAGGTTTACCCTCTTTTGTAAGAGAGAAATACCAGTTATAGTTGCCGTCGTGACCGTATTTTTTTAGGAATTCGGCACCTTGGATAGCACATTGCAACCACTCTTCTCTCTTTTCTACATTGTTGTACATCATTGAGAAGAGCCAGATTTCCCTTCCTTGGAGCCAAATAAATTTGTCGGTATCGTAAACTTCGCCCTCTCTGTTAAGACAAGTATAATATCCGCCGTTTTCCAAATCCTGCGATTTATCTAACCAGAAAGGAAGTATATTGTTTAGAAGCTCATCCTTGTACTGATGAGCTAATTGTTGAAAATTCATCATTTAGTTCATTTTTTCGTAGAGTTAATATACTCAAGATACCTGTTGTACAGGTGACCGGCCTGAATATAGGCCGATTGCGGGCTCATAAAATGAGAAAACTCAAATGTTATTGCGTTTTCAATTCCTGCTTCATTTGCAAGATTCATTTTAAGTAAAAGTTTTTCCCATTTAATTGGTAAGAACTTAATAGGCATATCGCGGTCAAAGGTTTCCGAATTTGTCCAGCACTCAATGCCATATTTGTCGGCAAGAGATTTGTTCACTTTCAGGAAATCAACGAGTTCATCATATGCAACGTGACCGTCCTGAAATGCAACGATATCAACTGCACCTTTTATGCCTGCGAAAATTTCGTCCCACTCTTGTTTGTGTTCGTCCAGAGTAACTCCCGTTTTCTTTTGTGTATCGCCGGTGTACTGACTTATGTTTTTAACACCGTCAATATATGGCGAAATCATTGTTTTGAGGCCGCCTGATTTCTCTTTGCAGTAGCGCCCCAACCCTGCATAGAGGTTTATAATTTTTCCTGTTTTTCGACTACACTCTTGCGAAAGATACCATCCTGCGAATGATTTATGAAATCCGTATTTTTCCCAGACTTCGTCAATAAGAGCTTTGTTAATTTCGATTTCTTTTTCGTAATCGCCGGATTCCCAGTATTTACCGGAATCATAAAGACCGAAATAGAAGTTCATTCCCCACTTGTCGCTCAATCTTAAAAACATATCGACAAGATCGACAGGAGGTGTGTAGCAACCCTCTCTTTGAGACAAAACCTCAGAAGGAAATGTTTGCCATCTTTTGTAACCGCATCTGATTAAAATAACAGTGTCAATTCCTGCTTTTTGCATATTTCCAAAATCGGCGTCCCACTCCTTTTCTCCCCAATTCTGGTGAGGAATGTCGTGACTGATTTCGTCCAGAAAAGTTCCTTTGATTTTCATAATCTTACTTCAAAGAGTTTAAATATGAGTCGATTCCGCTTTTAACGTATTGCCATTGACCCGCTTTCTTCAAATGAATCATATCAAAGAGGAAGTAACCGTCGCATGCATTGATACACGCATCTACCGATTGAGTAACCGAAAGATTTACATCGGTTCCGGCAGGAACAGTCCAGTTTCCCACATCGGGACCTCCATATACCGGTGTTGCCCCTTTTATGATATCTTTTGCCTTAAGGCAGAATCCTTGCATTGTCCATTCAGCACTTCCGTAAACTTTGTTAGCTGCGGCATAAGCGCCAATAAGGATAAAATCCAAATGATCGGCGTATCCGAAATTCTTATAATTCGTACTAGCCCAACCATAATAAGATGAAGTGTTATAGTTTGGACTCGCCCAATTCACTCCGACATCATAATATGAAGAATACCAAGCACCTACGTAAACGGCAAATTTAACATTAGGGTTTATTGCCTTAATTCTTGTTTTAGCCTTAACCATAAAATCGTGGATTGTTTTTACCCTGAATTCAAGCCACTGCTTCATAAACGCAGGATATGGCGAAGGTAATGAACCGACTGCAGTTCCCGGAGGAATTACTGAATTAGGGAAGTTGGTGACTGTTTGACCAATATACTCCTCAAACTTCTGCTTAGTATATGTTGAAAAATCGCTGTCGAAACCGTCAAACCTGCCTCTGTCGAGAATTATACCGTCAAGATTGGGGTATCTTGCCAAATCTTCAAGAATTCCGCAAAGATACTCCTGTACTTCAGGCAAAACAGGGTTAAAGAATTTTGCACTTTTACTGCCATCCAAAGTGTTTATGATTCCGTTTGTAGTGTTGAGCTGAGTAGCCCATGACCTCTTGCTTGCATCTCTGAAGAGTACCCCTTCTGAGCCTATAGAGGTAGTGTTTCCGCCCGTAAATGTATTGAAACCGGCGTGAACTTTAAGTCCAAGTTTATGACCTTCGTCAATAAACGCTTGCAGATAATCCCATGTTGCGGTTCTTTCAATTTTTGTATAGCCGCCGGGCAACCAGGCGCCAAGCCATTTTACCTGATCCACTTTTGTTGTTGTGAACAATACATCACCTGTTGTAGGTCTTATGTCGACAACCACATCGGTAAACCCTGCATTCTTAGCAAGAGTGAGGTCCCTGGTAATGTTTTCCTTGCTGTTTGCAAAATCGGGGAAATTTGCTGCAGCATCAATCCAGATGTAACGAGGTTTCTCCGTTTTATTTGGGTCTTCCGGCCACTCCCATGGAGGAGTTGAAGGCGATTTACTGCAGGAAAGAGTTGTAAATGAATAGCCGAAAATAACTATTGGAACAATTAAAGCGATTATTTTATTCTTCATAAACTAATTTAAAATTATACAGGTACCCCCCTTGAGGGATACCTGTAAATTTAATACATTTTATTTATCTATACAGTCGAATTGGTATGCCTGTAATACTCCGTTGTTTGATCCAACAAAATACATATAGAGCATAAATCCGTCATCTGATACCGAAAGGAGAACATCCGGGTAAGCTGTTCCGCTTAAGGCACTTGCGTAGAAAGTTGGACTTGTGAATATTTTTGCAGATGAGTTGTCGAAAGTACCGCTGAAGTTAGCAAGAGTACTTACATCGAACATCATTGCTCTGGTAGCACTGTATGTAAAGTGAGCTCCACCGTAAACTGCCACGTAAGAGGCTTTATTGAATTTGGTAAAGTCGACGCAGGCAAAATTGCTGTTAGCATCGTTTGTACCTTTTCCGATAATTCCCTTTTGAGCAAGTGTTGCACCGTTACAAACTTCAAGGCTGTTTCCACTGTAACTTGTTACAAAAATGTCCGATGCAGGATCCTCAGATGCGTAAACCACATCTACGTTACCGCCGTTCCATGCAAGAGTTCCGCTTAAAGTAACCGCTTCAGGTGTTCCGAAAACACCGTTTGTTACTTTAATTCTGATAAACTCACGACATGCAGCCGGGCTTGTCCAGTACCAGTCATTGATTGTAATAATAGCATTTGTATTAATGTTACCGGCAACCGATATCTTATAACCGATTCTTGCACCTGCACCAATGTTGTATGTCCAGCTTAAAACCTCCTGAGGAGTGCCGGTTACAGAAGTGAGTTTATACAACTTAAGAACGCCGTTTTTAGCAACTGAATTACACATAATCACATTACCGCCCTTATCGCTTGTGATTGCACCGCCAAGAAGATCGATACCGTTCATGTTGATTGTTCCTACAAATGCTCCGGTCGATTTATTAATGTAGTTTATGTTGGTGTTACCTGTTGCCAAGAGCAGATAGTCGCCCAATGAAGCAAGGGTGTAGTTAACATTTGCTCCCTTTGTTACAGCAGGGTTAGAGTTCAAAGTAGTTGTGCCCCAAAGAAGAGTCTGGCTTCCTGCACGAAGTCCGAATGGAATCTTGTTAGGAATTTGCTTCTTAATGGTATAAATTTTCTTTGTTACTCCATCGTTAGCTGTTACAGTAAGAGTTACGTCGTTATTGTAATTTTGAGCTGTAACGGCAGGGTCAGGAGAAATTGTAGCGTGGTAAGACAATCTGTAACTTGCAAGGGCAGGTTGTAAAGTACCTGCAGCTACAAGAGCAATTGTTTTAGTATCTTCATTAATAATCCCTGTAAGACCAAGAGAAGGAATACGGAACTCTTCAATAGAACATGCACTGCTCTTTTTGATTTCACCTCTCACTTTATAAGTCTTTTGCTGTTTAAGCTGATCGGTTACAGTAATTACATTATCCTTGGTCAAATCCATATAAAGGATTGCGGGAGTAATTTTAACGTTATCGTCCAGATTCGCTACGACTCTCATTCTTGTTATACTTGAAGCCTGAGTAATATTGTCGCTGCTTTCAGGGAAGTAGTAAGGTACCGGGATAACGATTACATCGCTTCCATCGGTCGGATAACCGACAAATGTACCGGTCCCGTCTTCAAAAGTGGCGGTGATACTGTTGATGCCGTTTCTCGACACCGAAGGCAACAGATCGTCCGGTTTTTGGCAACTGCTAATCGTAACTAACAGAGCCAGTGTAAATAACAGATATAGTTTAGTTCTCATAAATCTCATAATTATTTCCATTCATCATATTGTTCGATAGCAGAGTTATTTGCAAGTTCGCTGTAAGGAATAGGAAGAACATAGGTTTTTTGAAGGAATTTACGATCTTGTAAATCACAATCAACATACTCATATGTGTAGCCCGCTCCTGCAGGAGATATTTTTATACCGTGCACTCTGTAGTTGTTATATTCAGTGTGAGCGAGTTTCCAACGACGCATATCCCAGTAGAGATGACCTTCAAAAGAGAGTTCGATTTTTCTCTCTTGTCTGATAGCATTGAACAAGGCAGCTCCTGTAAGATTTGATTTTGCAGGCAGATTAACTCCCGGACGAGCTCTTACGGCATTAATGTCGGTAAGTGCAAGACCCTCTTTGTTTAATCTGTAGTTGGCTTCTGCTCTGTTTAACAGAACTTCGGCAAATCTGATCTCTACCCATGTTTGGGTACTCTTGTATGTCAATAAATCTGTTTGAGACTCATTCATCAGTTTTCTCAAATAGTAACCGGTAACTGTACGTCCTTTAGCGTAAACATCCTCTCTGTAATTCATAAATCTGCCGAAGTTGCCTCCAACGCTGTTTTGCATTGTGTGGCCTTTCCATGTAGATCCGTTATAAATTACTGTAGCTTGGAATCGAGGTTCCAATTGGCTGTATGGAGGAGTTGTTGTTGTAGTTCCGTGCCATGGTGTCCAGTCAATTTTTGTACCGTCTGCCTTTTCGTATGACTCTACCATCTCTTGAGTAGGAGCACCTTTACCGCCTTCGTTTTCGATATCACCGTAAGGAGCGTAATTCCTGTCAAACAGGTGGTTAGGGCCTGTAGTTACATATTTGTACTGAAGGATAGATTCACTGTTATCGCCTTTCCAAGCGTTTTTATAGTCACTTACAAGCGAATACATATTCAATGCAATAACTGAGTCGGCAGCATTGGCTGCACTTTGCCATCTTTCGGCATAAAGCATTGCCCTCGATTTAAAAGCGAAAGCTGCGCCTTTGGTAATTCTGCCTTCGGCCGAAGCCGGCCATGTTTTTGGTAAAACAGAAGCTGCGTAGTCAAGATCCTCTTCAATTAAGTTCCATGTTTCGGCAGCGGTACTTCTGGCTTTGTTCTTTTCAAGATTCATGTCGGTGTAAAGAATAACACCGCCGTGTCTCTTGGCAAGCTGGAAGTAAAGAAATGCTCTGAAGAACCTTACTTGACCCATCATAAGCTTGTTTTGATCTTCGCTTAATTCTGAGAATTTTTCGAGAGAAACCAAAAATTCATTAACCCTTCTGATTCTTGTGTAAGTATTTGACCATGTTCCAAGCAGATTCCCGGTTGGAGTCATTACCTCAGGAGTCATTGCATAGTTATTTGCGTCACCGGCCATAGAGCCCGGAGCATACGATCCGTATTTGAAAGTTTCGGTAAGACCTTCAGTCAAGCTTCCTGAGAATTGCTGGTCTCCGAAACTGCTGTAGCGATCGATATACGGGTAGAATCCGTTAACATAGAGTTCGACACTTTTAAGGTCCTTCCAGACTATCTTATCGGATATACTGCTTGTAGGTGTGGTCTCAAGAAACTTATCACAAGAAGTCATTAAAACCAGAACTCCAAACAACAATATTGATTTTGTTATATATTTTTTCATAATTATCAATCAATTAGAAGGTTAAATTGATACCCATAGAAATAACACGTTGTTGAGGGTAATAACCGTTCGAAACTCCGGGTTGTTCTGGGTCAATATTATATTTTGTAAGCTGACTAATTGTAATAAGGTTTTGACCTTCGGCATAGATTCTTACTTTATCGAAACCGGCTTTTCTTACCCATTTCTGAGGAATTGAGTAACCGATTTGAGTGCTTTTCAGACGTACGTAATCGCCGTTTCTGTACCAGTAAGTTGAAGAATATGCATTATTACTGCTGGCAGGAACAAGAGAGAGACGTGGGAATTCTGCGTTTTTGTTATCTTCTCTCCATGAGTTCTCTAACAAGTAAACGGGTGAGTTACCTCCGTGATAGAATGGTCTTGTCATTGAAGTATTGTCCATAACGCCGCTTGAGTAAACACCTGTAAGAGCAACATCTCTGCCTAAACCTGCCTGGAACAACATTGATACATCAATACCTTTCCATTCTCCGTTAAGGGTTAAACCTGCTGTAAATTTAGGATATGCCGATTTTCCGATATATCCGCGGTCTTGCTCATAAGTGATTTTACCGTCACCGTTTCTGTCCAGATATTTAACATCGCCGACTTTTACTGGTTTGCCGGGAATTAATGCAGAATTTGCAATATCCTCTTCGCTTTGGAAAAGACCTAAATCGATAAATCCAACCTGAGCGCCAACCTCTTTTCCGGTAAGCTTCAAATAATCAGGAGTATTCTCTGAATCTGAGTATCTTAACCATCTGCGCTTAGTATAACTTCCGTTAAAACCTACCGAGTATTTAAAGTCTCCTACCTTATAAGAGTGAGTAAGAGAGAATTCAAAACCTTTATGATCTTGTTTGTTTTTATTTTCAAGTGAGTAGTAGAAACCTCCGAATGAATCCGGGAATGTTGCCGAAACCGAACTTAAAATGTCATACATATATTTGTAGAATACGTCAAATTCGGCGCTAAGCAAACCGTTCCACATTGTAGTTTCAAAACCTGCATTGTATTGCAGTGATTTTGCCCATGTAAGGTTTATGTTTGCAGGATTTGAAGTAATGAGACCATTTACGGTAACTCCGCCAATAACTGCTGAATTTTCAAGAATTGAAAGGGTATTTAGATACTGGTAAGGAGAGATTCCTGAAGTACCTGTCAAACCAACGCTGGCTCTCAATTTAAGATTGCTGACGAATGGAAGTGCTTTATGGAACCAATCTTCGTTAGAGATTCTCCAGCCTATAGAAGCTGCAGGGAACGGACTCCATCTTTTACCCGGAACCATTCCTCCGAACAGATAACTACCATCGTAACGGCAAGATACCTCAGCCAAATATTTATCTTTATAGTCGTAGTTTACACGGGCAAGGAAACCTGCCTTTCTCGATTGGCTGCTTCCTCCGGATACAGTAGTTTTAGTTGCAAGATTTGCATAACTTAACTCATCGAGTTCATAGAAGTCGAATCCGTAACCATAAGCACCAAAGTTATTTGCATCACCTTGATAAGTTTCTGCCAACAAAATTCCGGAAATTGAATGATCGCCGAATTTGTTTGCATAATTAATACTTGTATTAGTAGTAATATTTGTATTAAGGCTAAGGCCCTCAACCAAACTTGCAGTAGTTCCTCTGGCATCGGTAACCAAGGAATATGAAATATTCGTGGTAGAAGCTGTAGGAGCAGTAGCTACATAAGTTTGATAAGGAGTAGAGAATGCTTTTGAAGTGTAGTACGACATATCAAATGCACCAAGGAATTTAACATTTAAACCCTTAATGCCGGGAACATCGTACTTCAAAGTAAAGTTAGACAAGAGATTGGTTGTCTTATTCTTTTTGTATCCGGTAAGGTCAGATGCAGCTATCGGACTTACGTATGAGCTTGCAGTCCTTGTAGATACGGGAATACCGCTTATATACATCGGAACATAAGGATGAGCTCTCATTGCCTGCTGAGGAACGTTGTTCCAGTCATCGGGGTTAGAACCGTAACCAGGAGTGAGTCTGTCTTCCATACGTGCAGATAAGTCAAATGCCAAGGTTAAGTTCTTAGCTACTTTTGCATCAATGTTAGAACGGAGGTTATATCTTCTGTATGAGAAACCTCTTACGTTACCTGATTGGTCATAAACGCCCAATGAAGTAAAGTATTTTACTCGGTCATTTCCGCCGCTTGAGTTGATGTTATGTGAAGCACTTGTCCCGACACCGAAAGTCTCTTTGTACCAGTTAGTGTTACCCCAACCGTCTGTCGGATCATTGTTCAACATAAGATCGATGTGAGTCTGATTAAAAATCGGAGTATCACCGTCCATCTCTCTTGCTTTGTTATACCAGTATGCATAGCCGGGTCCGTCAAGCAACTTGAGCATGACTGCGTTTGTGCTTATTCCGTATGAGCCTGAGTAAGAAATTTTTGCGTCCTTTGAAGTACCCCTTTTTGTAGTGATAATAACTACTGCGTTGGCATCCAAACCGTAAACGGCAGCAGAAGATGCATCCTTCAAAACAGAAATAGTTTCAATTTCGTTAGGATCAAGTTCTGCCATACTTCTCTGAACACCATCCACAATATATTTTGCACCCGAACCGCGCACAATAATACTTGCAGCATCGCCTCCGGGTTGTCCCGATTGTTGAAGGGCAGTTACACCGGTAATTCTGCCTCCGAGCAAGTTTGTGATATTGCCCACAGGAGCTTTTAAAAGCTCTTTACCGCTGATTTGAGATACAGATCCTGTTACGCTTGCTCTTTTTTGAGTACCGTAACCAACAACGACAATCTCATCCAGTTTAGCAGCATCCTCAGTAAGAGTTACATTTAAATTAGATTTGTCGGCCAATGGGATTCTTTCGGTTTTGAAACCCATATAAATGAATTCAATAACGGCATTTTTCCTGTTTGCCGCCGGAACTGTAAGCGCATAAGAACCATCCGATTCCGAATATGTGCCCACAGAGGTACCTTGAATAATAACCGAAACACCGGGCAACGGATTGCCTGTGTTATCGGTCACTCTCCCTTTTAAGGTTGTCTGAGCCGAAATTATACCGGCGCAAACAAATAAAAAAATCAGAGAAGAAATTAACCTTTTCATAAAGATTTTAAGGTGTGTTAATAATTAATATATTTAGTTAGCTTCGTTTATGCCCTGTTTAAGCAGATCCCACCAGTTCCTTTTAATGATATGACTTATGTCAAAAATCATAAGACCATCGGTGCTTATAATTGCTTGTGAAACAGCTTTTTTAAACAGTTTTTCATTTCCCTCATATTGCTCTACATAGAGCGATCCGGTAACAGGAACAACACCGGCAGTAATCTCCTTAACCAAAGCGGCACCGCCTTCGACAGTGTACCAATATGAGCGGCTGTTATCCATACCTGCTTCAGTTCTCTTACCGGTAATACCGTTTGCCTTGTCGGCATCTTCTTTAGTAACATTGGTGTAATAAAGGCCTGTCATATATATGTCCAGAAGTTCGGCATACCCCGAATTTTTATATTCAGGAGTAGCCCATGAAAACTCTTTTGAAGGATCATAAGTTTTACTGGCCCAGTTAACTCCCACATGAAAATATGTAGGATACCATCCACCGGTATAGTCACCCAGAGCCACTTTCGGGTTTGCAGATTTTATAACTTCGTGAGCTTTAACAGCGAAATTCTTTATAACCATTGCTCTCCACTCAGCCCATTTGTTAAAATGTTTGCCCAGCTTCCAGCTTTTTTTGCCGTTGACATCGACCCAGTAAAGGATATCGTCCGGAAAATTCTCAACTTTAATACCCGAATACTCTTCGAACTGTTTTTTTGACAACTCACTAAAGTCACTTGTTATATTGTCGAATCTCATTCTGTCGAGAATGATTCCATCCAGCTTCTTATATTTTAATGCAAATTCTTTAAGTACATTGAGCTGATATTCCTGAACTTCGGGGTTTGCAGGATTCATCATCCCGTTGTAATTCCACTTCATATCGCCAATCTTCATAAGCTTGCCCTCCCAATAGACTGTCGATTGCCATTCCGGGTGCATCTTATAAATAATACCCCTGTTAAAGAAATTGTGACCACCGGCAAAAACATTAAGTGAAGCATGAACTTTAAGCCCAAGTTTGTGTCCAAGGTCAATAAATACCTTCATCATATCGAAGTCAGGATTACGGTATCTGCCTTCCCACTCACCCATAAACGGAGCAACATTGCTCTTATATAAAACTTCGCCCATAATCGATTTGACATCGACTACTACATCGGTGAAACCCACCGATTTAACTTTGTTCAAATAAAACAAAATTGAGTCGGCATTGCCTAATCTTTCATAGTTGGCTTCACAGTCGAACCACATATATTTGGGTTTCTCTTTAGAAGCAAGAATTCCTGTTGTAAAAAGTGCAAAAAGGAGTAAAATTTTCCTCATAGAAATAATTTTTGTAATATACTTTTATAATTGCAAACATAATAAAATTATTTATTAATTGCCAAATTAAAATAAAAATATTTATTAATAAATTGAATGTAGATTAATATATTTATATAAAACGAGCAGATAGGTCAAATTATTGAAGAAAATTGCAGTTATTTGAAAAATTATTATTTTTGCAAAGAATGCAAATTCAGATTTTTGAGAAAATTTCCTAAACTAAATAAAATCAGCATTATATGGCTCTTTCCTGGATCGATCTGCTTGTAATAGTTTGCTATATTGTAGCAATTATCTCCATTGGCTTTATACTTTCAAAAAAGGCATCAAAAAATATTGATTCCTATTTCCTGGGCGGGAAAAAAATAAAATGGTATTTTTTAGGTTTGTCCAATGCTTCAGGAATGTTCGACATTTCGGGTACTATGTGGACAGTTGCCATACTTTTTATATACGGACTCAAGAGTGCTTGGTTACCATGGTTGTGGCCTGTATGGAATCAGGTTTTCGTAATGGTTTTCCTAGCAATTTGGATGAGACGTTCAAATGTAATGACAGGAGCAGAATGGATTCTCACACGTTTTTCGGGGAAAGGGGGTAAGCTCTCACATATTGTGGTAATCAGTTTTGCCATAATAAGCGTAATTGGTTTTATGGCATATTTCTTCGAAGGAATAGGAAAATTCGCAATTCAGATTTTACCGTGGGATTTGGCGTGTGATCTCGGATTTGCTCAGTTGACATCGGCCCAGTCTTATGCTCTTCTTATTATAGGTATAACAACTCTCTATACACTCACCGGAGGTATGATGAGTGTTGTTGCGGCAGATGTATTCCAATTTATAATAATGACAACAGCTTGTTTAATAATAGGTTATGTTGCCTATACATCAGTTACCGCCGAACAGATTGCCCAGGCAACACCTGCCGGGTGGGACAACCTCTTTTTCGGCTGGCATCTGAATATTAATTGGGACGGGATTTTACCTGCCGTAAACGGAAAGATAGCTTCGGACGGTTACGGACTTTTTGGCCCGCTCGTTATGCTTATGATTTTTAAAGGGATTTTTGCAAGTTTGGCGGGCCCTGTCCCAAGTTACGATATGCAAAGAATTCTTTCTACCGCCAAACCATCTGATGCTGCTAAAATGAGCGGCCTCACAATTCTTTTGCTTTACGCTCCAAGGTATCTGCTTGTAGCCGGTCTTGCAGCATTGTCGCTGGTATACCTTACTCCGATGATAGCTGCCGAAGGGGCAAATATTGATTTTGAGACAATCTTACCTATGGCAATTACACGATTTGTGCCTGTCGGATTCAAAGGATTACTTCTTGCGGGATTATTAGCGGCTTTCGTAGGTACACTTGCCGCATTTGTAAACTCTGCACCAGCTTATATTGTTAATGACCTGTATAAAAAATACATTAACCCTCACGCTCCTCAAAAAACATATGTGCGTTTCAGTTATTTGGCATCAATTGTTTTAGTAATAGTAGGAGTAAGCTTTGGCTTTTTTGCCAGCTCTCTCAACTCAATCACTTTGTGGATTACCTCTTCGCTTTACGGAGGTTATGCAGCCGCCAATATGTTAAAATGGATTTGGTGGCGCTTCAACGGGTACGGTTACTTCTGGGGTATGATTGCAGGACTTATATCTTCGACAGTAAAACTTCTTTTCTTCTCAGAAATTACAGATATTTACTTCTTCCCGGCAATTTTAGCAGTCTCTTTGGTTGCTTCAATCTTGGGCAGTTTACTTACCAAACCCGATGATGACGAGATTCTCATTAAATTTTACAGCAATGTGAGACCTTGGGGATTCTGGGGTCCGGTAAAAGAGAAAGTTAAAAAGCTTATTCCGGAATTCGAAGAGAATAAGGACTTTAAGCGCGATGTTGTAAACATACTTACAGGTATAGTATGGCAGATGGCATTGGTTGTTCTTCCTATATATTTCATTATACACGACGGTAAAGCATCTCTTATTACACTTGCAATTGTTGTTGTGTGTATGATTATCCTCAAATATAACTGGTACGACAAACTGAAAGAGGCCGATAAACAGTACGAAATAAAACAATAAATTGTAAATTTGTAATTATAACTCCCCCTAAATGAACACATCATTCCTTCAAAAGTCTTATGACGGAAGCAAAATAAACTCTTTAAAAAGAGAGATTATAAGACTTTTTATTACCGGCGGTAATTTTAGCATTACCGATTTAAGCAAGGAGATGAACCTCAGCGTTCCAACAGTAACGAAACTTATAGGCGAACTCATAAATGAGGGGTTTGTTTCGGATTTCGGAAAGCAGGGAACCAACGGCGGTCGAAAACCCAATGTTTACGGGCTTAATCCGAATGCAGGTTATTTCGTGGGAGTAGATATTACAAAAGACAGTATTGGGCTTGGTCTTATTTCGTTTAAAGGACAACTTACCGAATACGTTGGTAATAAAGAGTTTGTTCTGGAAAACACAATGCAGTCTCTGGATGCTCTTTGTAACATTATTAATAACTTTATTGATCATCTGTCAGTTCCGCGAAAGAAGATTTTTTCTGTAGGAATAAACCTCTCAGGCCGGGTAAATTCTGAGTCGGGATTCAGTTACAGCTTCCTGTTTCTTGGAGAGAAACCTCTTGCCATGATGATTGAGGAGAAGATTGATTGTAATGTCTTTATTGAGAATGACTCGAGAGCAATGACCTATGGCGAGTTTATGAACTGCGAAGAGGAGGGCAAAAGGAATATGCTCTATATAAATGCAAGTTGGGGCTTGGGTTTAGGTATAATCATAGACAGCAAACTTTATTACGGTAAATCGGGGTTTTCGGGTGAGTTCGGCCATTTTCCTTTCTTCGAAAATGAAATTATCTGCCGTTGCGGAAAACGGGGTTGCCTGGAAACAGGAGCCTCCGGGTCGGCTTTGCACAGAATGTTTGTAGAGAAACTTAAGGAGGGGCGTGTTTCGATGCTCTCTCATAAGTTTAATGAGGGCGACGAAATTACCATCGACGATATTATGGATGCTATCCAAAAAGAGGATGTGCTTGCAATTGAGATTATTGAACACATTGGTAATGAGCTTGGTAAGGCATTGGCGGGGTTGATTAATATCTTCAATCCCGAATTGCTGATTATCGGGGGAACATTATCGAAGGCAAAGGACTCTCTGCTGCTGCCTATCAAAAGTGCAATAAATAAATATTCACTAAATCTGGTAAGCAAGGACACAAAGATTAAACTCTCTAAACTCGGCGAAAAGGGCGGAGTAATAGGGGCATGCATGCTTGTCCGAAGCAAGACAATCGGGTTGCTCTAAAAAGTACCTGTCAATCGAAATTTATACCGCAAGATCTTCGTGTTTGAACATTTTTTCGGTCCTTTTTTGCATTCTGAAAAGCATTGAATAACCGACTGTAAGAACACCCACACGCCCTATGTACATCAATAGTGTGAGAATTAGTTTACCTGCTGCAGTGAGGCCAAAAGTAATACCTGTTGAAAGTCCTACCGTTCCAAGTGCAGATGCCGCCTCGAAAAGAAGTTGCTCATAGCTGCCTTTACTTTCGACTGCTGTCAGAAAATATGAGCCTGCAAAAAGAAAAGTAGTGTAGAGTATAAAGGTAGTCATTGCATTATCGACTCTGTATGAAGGTAATCTTCTTCCAAAAAGGTAGGTATCTCTCTCCATACTTAATTTGCTCTTAGTGTAGGCAAATACGGCAGATGTTGTTGTTGATTTAAGACCACCTCCTGTTCCGGAAGGGGAGGCTCCAAAGTACATTATCGAAGTCATAGTCAATAGGGTAATCGGTAACATATTTCCGATATTTACCGTATTATAACCAACCGTTGTAAGCGCCGACATTGTTTGAAAGAGCGAAACAATGAAACGGTCAAATCCATGGTAGTTCTGAAATGAGGGTTCGAAGAAAAACATCTGCACGGTACCCCATGCCGACAAAATAACTGTAATGAGAACAATAATCTTAGTAGAGAAGGTTATTTGGTATTTCTTTATTGAAAATTTTCGCCAGATATCTGTCATTACAATGAAACCCATAGCTCCGGCGTAACTGAGAATCATAATCACCAGATTGACTCCGATGTTTGTGTCGAATTGCATAAGATTGTCGGAATATATACTGAACCCTGCCGTACAAAATGCCGAAACACTGTGAAAAATCGCACTCCATAAAGGGCTTTGAGCTCCGCTGCTTGCGAAAAGGATATATAGAATTACAGCACCGCTTATTTCAAAAATAAAAGTAAAAATTACAATACTTTGAATCATATTGTTGACATTAAAATTGCCGGGAATGGCAAATTCTGCCTCAATCAGATTCTTCTTAATCATCGTAAAGTGTTTGGTCAGGCGAAGCATTATAAATGAACTCATTGTCATATAGCCGATTCCGCCTAATTGAATAAGTACCAGAATAACGATTTGTCCAATCAATGTATATGATTTTGCTACATCTACCGTTGAGAGCCCGGTTGTGGAGATTGCCGAGGTTGCTGTAAACAGATTATCGATTAAGTGCACAGGATTGAAGTTCGTAGTCATAAACGGAAGAGATAGTAAGATCGTTCCGAATATGATATACGAGAAATAACCGAGAGTTAATTGCCTGTACGGGTGCTTTGATGTATAACCGAAAGTTAGCAGGGTTTCAAAGTCGTACCTGAGTAATCTCAAGAGTTTTTGCCGGATAGAGAGAACCTTTTTTCTCATTTTATTAAAATTTGAAGTCGCAAATGTAGTGCAATTCAATATCTGCAATCATTCCAGATTAAAATAATATTGCGATTTAGATGCAACAATCTGAATAACAGTGGCATGTCAAAACAATTAGATACTGTCTTTATCATTTTTTGTAACTTACTTGTTTCAGAATTCACACTTTTTTCCAGATAAAATTGTTTATCTTTAGTCTATATTAATTGATTTATTAAATGAAGAAATATTTTATTATTATGGCAGCATTATTATTCAGTGCGTGCAGGAC
>CAZOOH010000002.1:0-36637 GCA_964581375.1 uncultured Muribaculaceae bacterium | reverse complement strand
CTCCTCCGTCCCAAATTACTTGATCGGCTTGAATAACCGCTCCATATTGATCTTTATCTAAAGGAGAAATAACCATTCCCGGAATATTTATTGGAACTTTAGTTACTTCTGATTGAAAAGAGGCTTTTGCACTAATAGATAATTGTGGCAGATAAGATTTATTGATGTTTTCAATTTTATATTCTGCCGTCAAATCGAGTAGTTTATATTGGTCGATAAGCGGAAAATTTAATCTGGCAGCTTCTCTGCAACCTTCAAGAGTTACTTGTGCGTGTAGACTATTTAAAACCACACCCGAAAAAAACAAAACTGTTATTAAAACTTTTTTCATGACTATAATGGGATTATTTGGCTTTTATACTATTCCAAACTAAATCGAATATTTGGGCTTTTCTTTCTTCGATAAATTCTTTAAACTCATTGTCTTCAAACTCTCTTATTTGTTCAAGGAGAGGTCTGGCAACAAACATAAAAACGTCCATAGATATAATACTGAAAAGCAAATGAAAAGGATCGACCTTTCTTATATTTCCTACCCTCTCTTCCGATAATAAATCGGCAGATAAAGTCATAATTACCGGAATAACCATTGCCTTAATGTCTTCAATAATTTTTTTAAACCGTTCCGGATTAATAGTCACCTCATTTAGCAACAAAAACGGAATCTTTGGATTACGGGCAATCATAGTAATATGAGAATCTATTATCGCTTTAAGCTTATCTTCAAACCTGAGCCCTTCAAACAGAACCGGATTTATTGAAGCAATAAATTGAATAAACTTTGATTCAAATAATTTCAAAAAGAGATTCTCTTTTGTCCTAAAATAATAATGAATAAGAGCTTGGTTACATCCGGCTTTTTTAGCAATTTCGGTTGTAGAGGTCATCGAAAAACCCTTATCCAGAAATAGCTCTTCGGCAGCTTCCAAAATTTGTTGTTCAAGAGAAATATTGTTATCCATTTATGTTAATAGATTGGTTTAATAATTTTATTTAATAGCCCTATTAACACAAGGGTATAGATTACACTGTAAATACCAAAAAAAAATTTTATGATGTGATTATTTTCCTATGCCGGAATATGTAAAGCCCTCTGTTACAACCTCTTCTTTAATGTATATATTTCTTCCGTCAATTATTGAATTTCCCTTCATAAGCTCCTTTACCCTTTTCCATTCAGGCATCCTAAACTGTTTCCATTCGGTAACCAAAGCAGATGCATCAGCTCCTGTACAAGCATCATACATATCTGCACAATAAATTACAGAATCTCCTATTTTATGACGAGTCTCATCCATAGCAACAGGATCAAAAACTCTCACAACAGCTCCGGCTTCAAGCAATTTGTTTATTATAACCAGCGCAGGAGCCTCTCGCATATCATCGGTATCCGGCTTGTATGAGAGCCCCCATAATGCTACAACCTTCCCTTTTAGGTTATTTCCCAGCGCATTATTAATTTTATGAAAAACCACACTTTTTTGAAAGTTATTTGCCTCATCTACAGCTTTGATAACACTCATGTTGACACCATGTTGTGAGCCGGTTTTAATTAAAGCCTTGACATCTTTGGGAAAACACGATCCGCCATAACCGGCACCCGGATACAAAAATCTGTCACCAATTCTTTTATCGCTTCCAACGCCTTTTCTTACGGATTCTACGTTTGCCCCAGTCGTTTCGCATAATGCAGCAATCTCATTCATAAAACTAATCCTGGTCGCAAGCATTGCATTAGCCGCATATTTAGTCATTTCGGCAGATGGTATATCCATAAACATCAAAGGATATCCGTTAAGCAAGAATGGTCTGTAGAGCCTTTCCATCAAATGTTTTGCTCTTTCACTTTCCACCCCTATAACAACTCTGTCAGGATTTAAAAAGTCTTTAATTGCAGCTCCCTCTTTAAGAAATTCAGGATTTGATGCAATATCATATTCAATATCTACTCCACGCTTTTTTAATTCTTCATCAATAACAGCCTTTACTTTATGAGCAGTACCTACAGGAACAGTACTTTTAGTTACAACAAGTTTATACGATTTGATATTCTCTCCAATTGTTCGCGCAACCTCCAAAACATATTTCAGATCGGCAGAACCATCTTCATCGGGAGGAGTACCTACTGCACTAAAAATAACTTCGGCATCATCAATACTATCTTTCAAAGATGTAGAAAACTTCAATCGCCCTTCGGAATTATTTTTAAGAACCATCTCTTTTAACCTCGGCTCATAAATCGGCATAATCCCGTGGAGTAATTTTCCTATTTTAACTTCGTCAATATCAACACAAACCACATTAATTCCCATTTCTGCAAAACAAGCACCTGTTACAAGTCCTACATACCCGGTTCCTACAATAGCAATATTCATTTTTAAGAATTTTTAGTAATACAAAATTATCACAATTTTTTACCATATTTGCTTTACATAAAAATAAATTGAATATGAAAACAGACATTGAAATAGCAAGATCAATAAAAATGACCCATATAAAGGAGATCGCTGCCAAAATTGGAATTGGTGAGGAAGATCTTGAAATGTACGGTAAATACAAGGCAAAATTACCACTTAAATTTATCGACAGAGAAAAATTTGGCAAACTTATACTGGTATCTGCCATCTCACCAACACCTGCCGGAGAAGGTAAGACAACAGTTTCAATCGGGCTTTCGCAAGGATTAAACAGAATTGGGAAGAAGTCCATTGTTGCGTTAAGAGAACCATCTCTAGGCCCGGTTTTCGGGATAAAAGGTGGAGCAACAGGTGGGGGATACTCTCAGGTATTACCTATGGAGGAGATCAATCTGCACTTTACCGGCGATTTTGCCGCAGTAGAGAAAGCACACAATCTGCTCTCGGCTGTAATCGACAATAATATTCAAAGTAAAACCCGTTCACTTGGATTGGACCCTCGGACAATCACATGGAAAAGAGTCATGGATATGAATGATCGCTCCTTAAGACATATAGTTGCCGGGTTAGGAGGAACTGCAGATGGTATTCCCAGAGAAACAGGTTTCGATATTACGGCTGCATCCGAAGTAATGGCAATTCTGTGTCTGTCTAAGGATATTACGGATCTGAAAAAGAGGTTGGGTAATATCTTTGTTGGGTATACTTTTGATAAAAAACCGATATATGCCAGAGATCTTAAAGTAAATGGAGCAATGGCGGCCCTGTTAAAAGATGCAATTAAACCTAATTTAGTTCAAACAATAGAAGGTACTCCTGCAATAATACATGGTGGACCATTTGCAAATATTGCACAAGGAACAAATACTATTATAGCTACTCAAACAGCAATGTCATTATCCGATTATACTGTAACTGAAGCTGGTTTTGGATTCGATCTGGGAGCAGAAAAATTTTTGGACATAAAGTGTCGTTACGCCGGACTTTCTCCAAATGCCGCCGTTTTGGTAGCAACAGTAAGAGCGTTGAAATACCATGGAGGCCAATCCCTTAAAGAGATTAAAACTCCTAATGTAGAAGCACTTGCAAGAGGAATAGAAAATCTTCAAAAACATGTGGAAAACATTAAACTCTTCAACCTAGCACCTATAGTAGCGATAAATAAGTTCGTTTCGGACTCTGACGAAGAATTACAATTCATAAAGGAATACTGCACAAATATGGGTGTGCCGGTTTCAATAGTGGATGTGTGGGGGTCCGGAGGAGCCGGCGCAGAAGAGTTAGCGCAGATGGTTGTTGATGCTGCCGCAGAATGCTGCCCACTGTTCAAACCTCTATATAAATTGGAACAAACCGTTCAGGAAAAAATTGAAACTATTGCAAAGAGAATATATGGGGCCGAAGCGGTCGATTATACCTCAAAAGCGAAGGCTAATCTCAAGAAAATTGAGAATTTAGGATTAGAGAGTCTTGCTATTTGTATGGCAAAAACTCAAAAATCACTTTCAGATAACCCTGATTTACTTGGCAGACCTAAAGATTTCGTCATAACAGTACGAGAAATTGAAATTGCATCCGGAGCCGGGTTTTTAGTTCCAATAACAGGAGATATAATGAGAATGCCGGGATTGCCGGAAGAACCGTCATCGGAAAAGATTGATATTGACGACGAAGGTAATATTTCGGGGCTGTTTTAAACAGCCCTTTTTTTGTCAGTTGAAACATTTTTTCGCGATTTTCGTCTAATATAAACTAAATTAAATTTATTTATGAGGCGTAAATCCACCTTTATTAAAAACTCTTCAATTTTAATTCTTTTATTTTCTTTGGTTTATAGTTCATCTGCCTTTGCTCAATCAAGTAAAAAAAAGGTCTATGAAGTATTTAGACCAAACGAAGAATGCCCGGTAATTGACGGCAAATTAGATGAACCAATTTGGCAAAAAGCAAATTGGCAAAATGATTTTGTTCAGCATCAGCCTTCGGAAGGTAAACCTGCATCTCAAAAAACCGAATTCGCAATACTTTTTGACGAACACAATATTTATATCGGGGCTAAATGTTATGATACAAAACCGGACAGCATAATCAAAAGAATTACAAGGCGCGACGACCTGGATGGCGATGCATTTGTAGTTCAAATCGACTCCTATTTCGATAAAAGAAGTGCATTTGCGTTTGGAGTAAGTGTCTCAGGCGTAAAGGAGGATCTTTTTATCAGCAATGACGGGAATGAAGATAAATCATGGGATGCCGTGTGGTTTGCCAAAACCTCAGTTGATCAAAATGGTTGGTATGCCGAAATAAAAATTCCGCTCACTCAACTACGTTTTGAAGGGGGCAAAAATCAAACATGGGGAATCCAGGTAGGCAGAGAGATATTCAGAAATGACGAAGTTACGATTTGGCAACCGGCTAGTAAAAAGATAAACGGATGGGTGTCTCAATACGGCGAATTGAGAGGAATGGATAACCTGAAGTCAAGAAAGATTCTGGAAATTCTTCCTTATATGGTTGCAAGACTTGATTCATACGAAAAGGAACCGGAAAATCCTTTTAAAAGCAAAGGAAAATCATCATTTCTAAACGTTGGTATTGACGGGAAAATTGGGATAACCAATAACCTGACAATGGACTTTACTTTAAATCCAGATTTTGGGCAGGTTGAAGCTGACCCTTCAGAAGTTAATTTATCATCTTTCGAATCATTTTTTCAGGAAAAACGTCCATTTTTTGTTGAAGGAAAAAACATATTCAGTTTTCAATTGGCATTGGGTGACGGAAGTTTGGGAAATGAGAATCTGTTTTATTCAAGAAGAATTGGGAGAAGGCCACATTACTACCCCGATGTAAATGATAATGAGTATGAAAATGTTCCGGAATTTACAAGAATTTTGGGAGCGGCAAAAATTTCGGGCAAAACAAAAAGCGGATGGTCAATAGGCGTTTTAGAATCATTGACTTCAGACGAATTTGCTGTAATTAAGGGTGTATCCGAACGCAAAGAGATTGTAGAACCGTTAACCAATTTTACCGTAAGCAGAGCACAAAAAGATATGAACGGCGGGAATACGATAATAGGTGCAATGTTTACCTCAGTTAACAGAAACATTAATGATAATAATTTAAATTTTCTCAATAAAGCCGCTTATTCCGGAGGAATCGATTTCGTCCATAAATGGCACAACAAAGATTGGGAAATAAATCTGAATGCCTATTTCAGCAATGTAAACGGAAGTACAGAGGCAATTATCAATACTCAGCGATCATCTGCACATAATTTTCAAAGAACAGACGCAACTCATCTTGGGGTAGACTCCACAAAAACCAATCTGACAGGAACGGGCGGTAAATTTCTAATAGGCAAAATGGGAGGAAAGTTAAAATTTTTATTTGCCACAACCTGGAAATCTCCGCAACTTGAATTAAATGATGCAGGTTATATGAGAATTGCCGATAATATTTTTCAACTCTCATGGGCCGGCTATCAAATCAATGAACCATTTTCAATTTTCCGTTCCTTCAGAGTTAATTTCAACCAGTACAGCGAATGGACATTTAACAGAGAGTATAAGGGAACCGGAGGTAACATCAATATTAACACTCAGTTTAAAAACTTTTGGTTCTTAGGATTTGGTGCGAACATAAACGCAAAAAGTCTTTCGACTACCGAATTGAGAGGAGGTCCCTCATTGAAACAACCCGGTAACAAGGATTTTTGGATATTTATTGAATCAAATGAGCAGAAAAAATTTGTCGGAGATATCTCATATAATCACTCATCTTCAAATCAGAAAGGAGATTACTCAAACAATGGCTTCGAATTAGGATTTGATTATAAACCAATTAAATCTCTTCAATTAAGGACATCAGTAGGTTACTCTACGAACAAAAGTGAATTACAGTATGTTGATTCGCCCGAATACGGAAATAATACCGACTATTTAATGGCAAAAATAGATCAAAAAACATTCTACGGTCAAATTAGAATTAACTACAATATCACACCGGATCTCAGCATACAATATTGGGGACAACCGTTTCTATCTGCCGGAAAATACACCAGATTTAAAAAAATCACTGAGTCAAAAGCAGACACATACAATGAGCGTTTCCATATATTTAATGGCAATGAAATACATTATAATCAGGACGATAACACATATAATGTGATGCATAATGGAACAAACCCACTTTATACATTTGATAACCCGGACTTTAATATAAAGGAGTTCTTATCGAATATGGTATTCAGATGGGAATACAAACCTGGTTCCACCCTATTTCTTGTTTGGTCACAATCAAGAAACAGAGAAGATACTTTGGGTGACTTCAATTTCAACAAAAATATGAATCAGCTGTTCGGTAAAAAAGCTTACAATATTTTCCTTGTAAAGTTCTCTTATCGTTTTGGCAGATAATGTCTGTTATATAGCTCCGATTCAATTTCGGAATAGCATACACCTTGATTCTCCAGCAAAACTAAAAGATGGAAAATAAGATCAGAGGCTTCGTAAATAAGCCTCTCTCTGTTTCCGTCCATTGCTTCAATAACGGTTTCAACAGCCTCTTCACCAACTTTTTGAGCAATTTTATTCACACCTTTCTCAAATAATTTGGTGGTATAAGAACCTTCCGGCATCTGCTCTTTACGTCCTTTAATAATTCCGGATAAAGTTCCGGTAAACCCTTCACTATCGCTGCCCTTAAAACAACTTACATTACCAGTGTGGCAAACAGGGCCGGAAGGTTTTACCCTAATTAAGAGTGTATCATTATCACAGTCTTTTTCTATATTTTTAATATACAGATAGTTTCCGCTTGTTTCCCCTTTTGTCCACAATCTGTTTTTTGAACGACTGAAAAATGTAACAACTCCCTGAGAAATACTTTTTTCATAAGCTTCGGAGTTCATATAACCAAGCATAAGTACTTTCAAAGATTCATAGTCTTGAATAATTACCGGTACTAATCCTTGTTCGATTTGTTTAGGATCTAAATCATCAAATTTTATCATATTCTTACCTCTACACTTTTTTGGAGAAGCTCCTTTTTTAAATTATTAATATTAATTGTACCATAATGGAATATTGATGCGGCAAGAGCAGCATCTGCCTTACCTTTAGTTAAAACTTCCGCAATATGGGCCGAAGAACCGGCACCTCCGGAAGCAATAATCGGAATTGACAGTATTTGTGAAAGTTCAAGGAATAAATCAACAGGATAGCCGTTTTTTGTACCGTCGTGGTCCATTGAAGTAAGAAGAATTTCTCCGGCACCTCTCTCCTGAACCTCCTTTACCCATTCAAAAAGTTCTTTTCCGCTGTATTTTGTCCCTCCATGAGTCATTACCACCCATTTGTTTTCATAATATTTTGCATCAATAGCCGCAACTATGTATTGAGAACCGTATTTAGATGCAATATCGCTAATTAATGCAGGGTTCTTAACAGCAGCGCTGTTTACACTTATTTTGTCGGCTCCTGCTTTTAAAAGATTTGCTGCATGTTCCAATTCAGATATTCCTCCTCCTACGGTAAACGGAATATTTATGTTAGAAGCAATTTCAGTCACCAATTCCAGGAAAGTAGATCGTCCCTCCTGAGTGGCGCTTATATCTAAATAAACCAACTCATCTGCACCATCTAAAGAGTATTTAATTCCCATCTCAACAGGATTGCCTACGACCGTTATATCGTTGAAATTGACACCCTTTACCGTTGTTCCCTCCTTTACATCAAGGCATGGGATTATCCTTTTTGCAACCATCTCTTTAATTCCTCCATTTTAATTCTATTTTCGTATAAAGCTTTTCCCAAAATAAGAGAATCAAAACCCTCATTTTCCGATGTCTCAATATCCGATAGTGAAGAGATTCCTCCGCTAACAGTAATTTTAACAGTAGGAAACGCATTTTTCAGTTTTTTATAAAGCTCAAAATTTGGACCTTGTAACATACCATCTTTAGAAATATCGGTACAAATAACTTTCGAAAGCCCGGAATCCAAAAACTTAGAAATGAAATCAAAAACATTGTCATTAGTCTCTTCAAGCCATCCGCTAACGGCAATTTTCTCGTTTTTAACATCTGCCCCCAAAATGATTCTTTCGCCGGTATAATTTTGAATCCAATTTTTGAACGATTCGGAATCTTTCGCCGCCACACTTCCGCAAATTACCATATCGGCACCACTGTTGAAAACGCTCTCAAGATGTTCTTGCTGTTTTACTCCTCCACCGAATTGAACTAATATATCACACTTAGATTTAATCATTTCCAGTACTCGCAGATTTACAGGTCTCGACTCCTTTGCCCCATCAAGATCGACCAAATGCAGTCTTTTAAATCCATTATCGGAATACATTTTAGCAACATCTGCCGGATTTTTGAAATATACTTTTTTCTGAGCATAATCGCCCTGAGAGAGTCTTACACACTCTCCCCCGATAATATCTATTGCCGGAATTAATATCATAGATTTAAAAAGTTTTTTAATATAAGTTCACCTTTAGTCCCGCTCTTCTCGGGATGAAACTGTGTCCCATAAAAATTATTTATATTTAATGCAGCCGAAAAACCCTCTCCATAATTGGTTTGCGCAATAGTTTTCACATTTGTGTTTGTAAGAATTTCAGGTGCATAAGAGTGCACAAAATATTGGTAATCGCCATCAATAATTCCCTCAAACAAATTTGAATAGAGATTCTCAACTTTATTCCAACCCATATGAGGAATCTTAAAAATTTCGCCGTTTGATTCCACATAACTTTTAGCGCGAAGCCTTAATACCCTGTTCGGAAATATACCCATACAAAGAGTGTTTCCCTCCTCGCTGTAAGAACACATAAGCTGCAAACCAATACAAATTCCCAGTACAGGAACATTAAGATCCTTTATTATACTATCAAGAGAACGTTCCTTTAATTTTAACATTGCAGTTGAAGCCTCACCGACCCCGGGAAGAATAACCCTTCCAGCACTTCTTATTACAAATGGATCTGAAGATATAACATACTCCTCTCCAAGTCGGGCAATTGCATTACCCAAAGAGCAAAGATTGCCAGTATCATAATCAATAATTACTGTCATAGTATTCCTTTTGTTGTAGGTAGTTGATATTCCGATAGTTCTCTTTTTACCGCCGATTTAATTGCTCTGGCAACAGCCTTAAACACTCCCTCAATTTTATGATGCTCGTTTTCTCCTTCGGCAGATATATGTAATGTACATTTGGCAGAATTTGCAAATGATTTGAAAAAGTGTTTAAACATTTCGGTAGGCATATCACCTATCATCTCTCTTTTAAATGCAACATTCCATACCAATTCACTTCTGCCCCCAAAATCAATAATAGCCTCAGCCTTGCACTCATCCATCGGGAGAGTAAAACCATATCGGTAGATACCCATTTTAGATCCTAATGCTTTAAAGAACGCCTCCCCTAACAAAATCCCCACATCTTCAATAGTATGATGTTCATCCACATTCAAATCGCCCTTAGCCTTAATTTCCAGGAAGAAACCACCATGTTGCGATAATTGAGCCAGCATATGATTGAAGAATCCCAATCCTGTATCAACAACATAACTCTCCCTACTATCCAGATTAAGTTTAATTGAAATATTCGTCTCATTGGTAACTCTGCTCATTTCAACTGCTCTCTCACCAAATCTTATAGAAGTTAAAAGATCTATTATAGCATTGCTGTCATTATAATCTACCAATTTATCGTCAATGAAAAAATCAAAGAAGGAACCCTCAACCCTTTCTCTGCTCACCCATTTAATACCCTCTCCCTCTATTACACTCACCACACTTTTATCAACTCTTTCATTAAGACGATCTGTCATAAAAAGTTCAAACTCGGAATCGGGAAGCATTTTCAAAAAAGAGATCATTCCCGGAAAATAAATAGCACAAACACTCTTTTTCATATCATTTTAACTCTTTTAAAATTTTCATAACAACAGAGTTTTCATCAGGTGTTCCCACAGTTATCCTAAGACAACCCTCACATCCCGTAACCATAGAGCGGTTTCTCACTACAACACCTTTCTCGATTAGTGTTTTATAAATTGCGTCGGGGTCATCAAACTTAACAAGCAGAAAATTTGCCTCACTTTTCCATACTTTTTTTACAATAGAAAAGGTTTCCAATACCTGAGCCAAAATTGCTCTCTGAACAACGATTTCGTCAATTTCATCTTTAACTCCTTTTGTCAAGACATCAATTGCAATCCTTTGACTTTCAACATTTATATTATACGGATACTTTACTTTATTAAAATAATCTATTATATGACTATTGCCGAAAGCTATTCCGATTCTTAATCCGGCCAGACCGTAAGCCTTCGATAAAGTCTGAAGAATTACAAGATTTTCGTACTTATCAATATATGAAACAAGAGAACCCTCTACTGCAAAATCTATATAAGCTTCATCGATAACAACAATTCCGGAAATGCTCTCTAAAACAGTTAAAATATCCTTAGTCACAAACCTGTTTCCTGTAGGGTTATTAGGAGAACACAAAAATAACAGTTTCGTATTTGTGTCAACTTTTGACAAAATATCTTCAACATTTAATGAGAAATCGTTATTCAACTGTACCTCTCTATATTCTACATTATTTATAGAAGCTGCCACCTTGTACATCCCGTAAGTGGGAGCTATTGAAACAACATTATCTGCCCCGGGGTTACAAAAAACCCTGTACAATATATCAATCGCCTCATCGCTTCCGTTTCCCAGAAAAATATTGTCGAATGGGACTCTTTTTATTTGAGAAATAAGACTCTTTAACTCTTTCTGCCGAGGATCGGGATATCTGTTATATCCGTTATTAAAAGGATTCTCGTTAGCATCCAAATAAATTTCAAACGACTCTCCCGCTTCATCTCTTGCGGTAGAGTATGGAGAGAGGGCCTTAATATTCTCTCTCACTAAATTTTGTATATTTAATTTATCTTTCACGGTCACTCTTATTAATTATTTGAATTCATTCTTATTGTTACCGAGTTTTTGTGTGCATCCAAACCTTCGGCAGATGCCATAGTCTCTACTGCATCTGCAATATTTTTCAACCCCTCTTTAGAAAGTTCCTGAAAAGTTATCTTATGCATAAAGCTATCCAATCCCACTCCTGAAACGGATCTTGCCCATCCTGATGTAGGCAGTGTATGATTAGTACCGGAGGCATAATCCCCTACACTTTCGGGAGAATATGCTCCGATAAATACACTTCCGGCAACTTCTACTCTTTCTGCCGTTTCCCATGGTTGCAATGTAGATACTATAAGGTGTTCCGGAGCGTAAAGATTTGAGAAATCTACTGCATCATCAATTGAATTAAAAACAATTACCCTACTGTTAGAAAGAGATTTTTCTGCAATATTTGATCTTGATAATTTTTTTATTTGGATATTTATCTCATCTATTGTCTTTTTAGCAACATTCTGAGAATCTGTAAGTAAAAGCACCTGAGAATCGGGCCCGTGTTCAGCCTGGGCAAGAAGATCCGAAGCAATAAAAGCCGGATTTGCACTTTCGTCGGCTATTACAACAACTTCGGAAGGACCTGCCATCATATCTATTGAAACAAATTTGCTAACCTGAACTTTTGCCTCACTTACAAATTGATTACCGGGACCAAATATTTTGTCGACTCTCTTTATTGACTCCGTTCCAAAAGCTAATGCAGCAATTGCCTGAGCACCTCCTGCTTTAAGTATATCTTTAATACCCAATAGTTTTGCTATATATAGTATTGCAGGAGCTACTGACCCGTTTTTGTTAGGGGGAGTACAAATAACAATCTCCTTACAGCCTGCAATTTTTGCAGGAATTGCCAACATTAACAGTGTCGAAAACAAGGGAGCACTTCCTCCCGGAATATAGAGTCCAACCCTTTTTAAAGGATATGCCTTTTGAGAGCATTTTATTCCGGGCATTGTTTCAATTGTAATACTCTCTCTGATTTGAGCAGAATGAAATTTTTCAATATTTATTTTTGAAATCTCTATCGCTTTTTTCAACTTTTGCGATATCTCATTCTCAATATTATCAAACTCATTTTCGCAAACATAAGGTGAGTCAAGTTTTACTCCGTCAATTATCTCGGTAAATGACAGCAGTGTTGCATCTCCTCCATTTTTTACTGCTCTGATAATCTCTTCCACGCTCTTCTCAAGCAATGTCGAATCAATTGAAGGGCGGGCAATTAATTCCTCCCAAATATCCTGTGACGGATAATAAATCTCTTTTATCATTATTATTTATTTTAAAATTTTAAGGAATCATTTTTTCAAGGCTCAGGATGAGAATGTCTTCCGCTCCTACAGCTTTTAACTGTTCAATTTTTGTCCAAAGATCTTTTTCGGAAATAACTGCGTGTAAAGAACACCACCCGCTGTTTGCCAAAGGTAAGATTGTAGGACTCTTTACTCCGGGCAGAATTCCAATCGCTTCGTCAAGTTTCTCTTTGGGAATATTCATCAAAATATATTTTTTCCCTTTGCTTCTTTCGACAGCCTCGAATCTTGTTATAAGTTGTTTCAACAGCAGTTTTTTCTCATCATCAAGGCTTGGATTTGCTATAAGCACAGCTTCGGAATAAATTACCTTTTCAACCTCCTTCAGACCATTAGAAATAAGAGTCCCTCCTGAACTTACAATGTCGAAGATAGCATCTGCCATACCTACAGTTGGAGCTATTTCAACAGAACCGGCAATTTTATGTATTTCGGGTACAATTCCGATTTTTTTGAAGAATTTATTCAGGATAACCGGATATGAAGTTGCAATTCTTTTATCTTTAAAATATTCCAACCCGGTATACTCTACATTTTTTGGGATTGCAAGCGACAGACGACATTTTCCAAATCCAAGTTTATGCTCTACAAATACTTGCAGATCATTCTCTTCAACCTCATTCAACCCTACAATGCCTATATCTGCAACACCCATTGCTACAGCCTGAGGAATATCATCATCTCTCAAGTACAAAATTTCCAAAGGGAAATCATCACTTTTTGAAAGTAATTTTCTTTTACTCTGTTCTACCGAGATACCTGCTTCCGCAAGCATTTCCACGCTCTCTTCGTTTAATCGGCCTTTAGCCTGAATTGCTAATCTTATCATAATATTTTTAAAATTTTTCAAAAAAAAAGGGCTCACCGTTTGGCAAGCCCTTGAAATGTATATCTGTTGTTCTTTTAACACAAATGAGTCATCGGCCTGCCAAGTAATTGGAGGTGATGATGATGGATAGCGTTTGTGTTAAAAAATGTATTCATGTCTTCTCTTATCGGGGGCAAATGTAATTATTTTTTTATTCCGCTCTTTAAAAACTTGATAAATTCGTCAACATTTAAGTTGTAACCCATAGGCTGAGTGATATATTTCTCGGTATTAGGGTCAATTATTGCGTAGAAAGGTTGTGCGTTAACATTATATTTAGTCATAGCTAAATATGAGTTAATTTTTCCTATTGATTTTAAAACACGTCCTTTGTCGGTTGTAATCCAATCCTTCTCATCGGCCTCTTTCTTATCGTCGGCATAAAGTGCAAGCATAACAAAATTTTCTCTGAACAACTTTAGAACCTGAGGGTCCGACCATACTCGTGCTTCCATCTCGCGACAATTTACACATCCATGTCCGGTAAAATCGACAAAAAGCGGTTTGCCGACACTTTTTGCATAAGCAACTGCTTCGTTATATTCGAAGAACCCCTCCAATCCGTGAGGCAGATGCAGGAAATCACTGTATTTAGGTTTAACACCTAACGATCCTGAGGCCTCTCCTCCATTTTCGGAAATTAATTTGTCGCCTGTATTTCCACCTCCCTGTAAGGTAAAGTCCATAGTGCTCATCGGCGGCAGATATCCGGAAAGCGCTTTAAGAGGAGCTCCCCACATTCCGGGAATCATATAAACAACAAAGCTGAAAACAACGATTGACATTGCAAGTTTCTTTACTGAAATAGGCCCCGGCTCGTCATCATGAGCAAAGCGCAGCTTACCCAAAAGATAGAATCCCAATAGTGCAAAAACCACAATCCAAATAGCCAGATAAACCTCTCTGTCTAATAGTCCCCAGTGATATGTCTGATCGGCTACGCTTAAAAATTTGAATCCTAACGCAACCTCAATAAATCCTAATACAACTTTAACATTATTTAACCATCCTCCCGATTTTGGCAGATCCTTCAACAAAGAGGGAGCAAAAGCGAAAATTGTAAAAGGAAGGGCAAAAGCTGCCGAGAAGGCAAGCATAGTCACAATCGGCTGCCATATCTCTCCTTGAGTAGACTTTATTAAAACAGTTCCAACAATCGGGCCGGTGCAAGAAAAAGAGACAAGAACCAATGTTAGAGCCATGAAGAAAACACCTACAAATCCACCCTTATCTGATTTAGAATCGGACTTGTTTACCATCCAGCTCGGAAGAGTAATCTCAAATGCACCAAAGAAGGAAGCCGCAAAAACCATAAAAATCAGGAAGAAAATTACGTTTGGTAACCAATGAGTTGCAAGCCAGTTAAAGATATCTGCCGTAACAGATGCACCTCCGGCAAAATATGTTATCCCTATGATGATTGCAATTGGAATGGTGTAAAGAGCAACAATAGATACTCCATACATAGTCGCCATAGCTCTCCCCTTGCTTTTACTCTGATTGCCCTGACTGCTTTTAAGGAAGAAAGAGACAGTCATAGGTACCATCGGAAAAACGCATGGAGTTAATAGCGCTACAAAACCCCATATAATTGCCTCTAAGATAATAGACCAGATCGAACCAGCTTTTTCTCCTAAAGGTTCTACAGGAACGACTGCAGTCAGTGTGTCTTTTTGTGCCACAGCCGAAGAATCATCCACAATTGGAATGGTGTCTGTAGCAACATCTGCCGGAATGTTGTTAACACTCTCTTTAGTTGCTTCCTTGGCTGCTGCCGGTGCAACTGCTGCTGCAGCAGGTTTTGACTGTTCCGCGGTTATATTCCCGGCAGGGAGATCTATTACAAGCTCCTCTTCAGTTGGAGGCAAACAATTTTGATCATTACATGCCTGCCACTCGACAATTGCCGTTATCTTGCTCTTTGTATTTTTCGTTAGCTCTACCTTTTGAGCAATTATAAATTTACCGTTCATGGTACCGATTTCCATTTGGAAAATGTCGTCAAATGCCTTATGAACAGGTGTGAGCAGATAATTTTTCCCTGACAATTTCACATTTCCGGAGTGTTCAATTTTGACAGACGTAGGAATAGGGCCATCAACATAAGGGCCCAAATCGTAAATATGCCACTCTTTGTTGTCGATTTGCCCGATAATCTGAACCTCATAAAGATTACCGCCTTTTTCAACAAGTTTACTTTGCCATTTTACAGGCTGTTCAGTCATCTGCCCAAAAAGAGCAGAAATCGTTAATAGACTTAACGATAGTAGTGATACTAGTTTTTTCATTTAATGTTTATTTTATTGCTTAACCGTTTTCTTAACCTCTATTCAATAACCTTTAGCTTCTCGCCGGCACTCTTTACAACTTCACGTTTCCAACTCTCAGAATACCCCGGTTGCGAAGGAGAAGCAGGGATATTTCTTCCGTTACCGTTGTCCAGGAACTTCCCGTCCGGACCCTCCTTCTTAATGTTACCATCCATAAATTTAACAAGCAGATACTCTTCAAGTGATTTCCACTTAGTAAACATTTCAGATGCTCTTGCAATCGAGTATTTTGTAACCACTTCTCTTGCCTTAAGCGGCGATATTTTATATTGTGCTAATGCAGATTTATCAATATCTGCAATTTGAGCCATTGATTCATTCTCAAATTTATCGGCTTGCGCCCTTGCAACAGGAGCAACTCTGTCATATAACAAATATGCAAAGTTTGAAATTCTGTTGAAAAGCCAGAATGCCGAAGTCGGAGAATAGGTCGTCATATTACCATTACCAACTTCAAAACACTTAGGGACCGATAATGAAGACGAGTATACCGGAGTCAGGACAGATGTAGCGGCATCGTCAACACCAAACCAAAAGATACCTCCAATTTCGTCCGGCAGCCAATTCCTAGACTGACCAATCATCCAAAATCCTGTTTGTTGAGTAGCGATGGCTCTTTCATTCGTATATGATACTCCGTCAACTTTAAATGTCATCGGACGCCATCTGTACGGCAAGACGTTTCCACCCGCTCCCGGATCTTTAGTCATATCCATTGGTGTTCCTTCGTAATGGTCGCGCATAACATCTGCCAAATCTTTAACCGAAACTTTTCCGTTAGGTTTAACATACAAAGGCATCCTGTTTTTTGCATTATATCCCATTGCGTAATCCAAATAAAAACTACTTGGGTTTTCACCGATAAATCCTTTACCGAGAATATTAAAAGCACTCCATACTCTTGCCTCACAACCTCTCATCGAACCAAAGTCAAGTGGTGCATATACATCAGAAAAACTGAAATCTTTATCCTCACCCTTATAATATCCCATCTCTCTTGCAAAAGAGATTACATCCGGAGCGTATAAACAATTTTGAGAATCGTTCATTGGGAATTGGGTAATTCTTGCATGATTAGCGTGTCCCGAAATATAACCGTCCGGTATTCGAATTGCAACCCAAACAGCGCCTTTATTAACATTCTTACCGTTTTCAAGCTTTGTTCCCTTGCCTATCATTTCAAGAATCCAAGCCTCATCTTTATCAATTATTGAGAAAGATTCTCCGGAAGAAAAATAACCATAATCTTTAACCAAAGAGGTCATTACATTAATAGCCTCTCTAGCCGTTTTTGCTCTTTGAAGCGATATATAAATAAGAGAACCATAATCAATCATTCCGGTTGTATCTTCCAACTCACTCCTGCCTCCGTATGTTGTCTCAGTAATAACTACCTGATGTTCATTCATATTACCGACCGTTGTATAGGTCTTCAAAGCCTGAGGAATTTTTCCCATATATTTTCCGGTGTCCCATTCATAAACATTAAGCATGGTGCCGGGAGCAAATTTTGCTCCTTTATGATAATAGAGTTCACCATAAAGAATATGAGAATCGGCAGAATATGAAACCATTACCGACCCGTCCTTTGATGCTCCTTTTGTTATTATTACATTTGTGCAACTCTTACTGTTTTGAGGCAGAATAAGAACAACACTAATTAATAAAGCAGATATTAATCCTTTCTTCATAATTTTAATATTTGTCTATACAATAGTAATAAAATAGCAAATATAGTATTAAATTTGTTAAAATATATAAGTTATGAATATGAAATTTCTTTTGTCTGTATCAATATTTACACTCTCATTTATTACTTTAACCGCTCAACAAGAACAACAGGAGAAACCTAAGTCTCCAGCTGAAATAGCAGAAACACAGGCAGATAAATTACAAACAGAGTTAAAACTAAACGGCAAACAACTTTTTCAGGTAGATTCAGTTTTACAGAGTAACCTAACCGGTGTATCTGCCGAATTTGAAAAACTCAAGAAAGGAGGAATAACATCAAATGATGCTTATATTAATGTCAGAGACAGCTGGCAATTAAAAACCGAAGAGGCTTTCAAAAAAATCCTCACAGAAGAGCAATTCAAAAAATATATGATCTTCATTGGAAAGATGGACAGTAAGGGTCGTATGAAAAAATTACCCCGCTATTAACAGCTTTTTCTCCTTAAAATAACCAACCAAATTGTTTTTTTAAAAAAACAGAGGCGCAACATGCGTTTTGTAAAAATCTGTTTTTAAGTCAAATAAGTCGGGCACAAGCGCTACATGAAGATTTCTTTGGAATTAATGAAAATTTATGTATATTTTTACATGACTTGATATTAAATTACTTTTTTGTCATTCTCGCTCATTATTTAGTTTCAAAAACTGTGTTAAGGGTTAGATTTTTAAATCGTATAATGAGCGAGTGTGGCAATTAATCTAAGAAAATCCAATCTAATATTTTTGATAAAATTTTGATTCTATCTCGTATGGTATAATAATTGCATGCGTTTCAATTAGTTAAACTTAAATCCGGCACTATGAAACGTCTTGTTTTTATATTGGCACTGTTTGTTCAACTAAATACTCTTTTTTGCCAGAATAATCTGTTTCCACTTTATCTCAAATTACAACAGGGAGACTCAAAAGGCGTCATAGAATCCCTTCTTCCTATCGCAAAAGATACAACCTTCAAAGATATTGAAACACTTTTACTGCTGGGAGACGCTTATAAATTTCAATACGACTATAAGAATGCACTTTTGACATATCAAATAGTATTGAAATACTCCGACAAAGATGTAAAGGCATTGGAATCGATATCCGACATCAATTCAATTTTAGGAGAACCTCAAAAATCAATTTCCGGATTAGAGACACTGCTCTCTCTTGATTCTTTAAATTACAGGATTGCTTTTAAGTTAGTTTTGGCATATCAATCAAACTATAATCTTCGAAACGCTATTACATTATGCCGTAAAATCTATAACAATGACTCTTCAAACTATAATACCAGCAAAACATTAGGTGATTGTTACAGGATGATTAACAATAACGACAGTTCCATCTATTTTTATAAAAAAGCAGATAGAATCAACGGGAAGAGTATATATACAAAGCTTATGATAAGCCGTATTCTTTATGATTTTGAAGATTATCCTACTGCAAGAATATATGCTTCAAGAGGATTATTTCTTGATTCCACATCATTACAGTTGCGTAAGCAGTATGCAAACTGTTGTTATAAAATTAAAGATTATAAAGGAGCATTACCCGAATTGATATACCTGGTAAATCAAGGTGATTCTTCCAGTTCTAACCAGAGGTTAATTGGTGCTTGTTTGTTTTTTCTTGGTAATTATGAGATATGTATACCTTGGTTCCAAAAGAGTATGGAACATGATGAATTAAACGGCCAAACTCTTTTTTATTTAGGATCGGCATTATATCAGACCGGTCGTTACGACGAAGCGCTGGAATGTCTTCAAAAGGGCTATGAAATAACCCGACCCGATCCTGAAGTTGTTTATATTATAACAAATCAATTGGGGCTGGTATATAATGGTCTTAAAAAATATGAGAATGCATTTCTTGCATTTTCTCAAGCATACGAAAACAAACCCGGGGAGGTAAATCTGCTTTACCAAATGGCAATGATGAAGGGATTGCAACAAGGAAATAATAACCTTAGTATTGCAAAGGATCTTCTTGAAAAATACTTGAATTGTTTAAGTCAAAAACAAGGAAAATTTAGTAACGAAGATCAGAAGATGAAAAAAGATGCTGAGCTTTATTTGGAAAAAATTAAAGAGGAGTTATTTATGAATTCAAAATAGTTGTCTCTCTCTCACAAAAATAGGAATTTTTTCACTGTGTAAAGGGTTATAATTTTAAGATTCCATTGTGGGGAGAGACAATTTTTTAAATTTTTGTAAGGATAGGTTTCCTTCCTTTAAAATGGGTAATATACTTAAAACCTGCTTCTTTTATCATTTCAATATATTTTTCGAAATTCTCGGCAATTCGGAAATCATCGTGTGCATCTGAGCAAAGTGTTATGAGCTCTCCGCCCGATTCACGGTATTTTTTAATAATTTCCGAATCTAGCTTTGGAGCTTCTCCATATTTGGCCCTATAAGTATTTGTATTTATTTCAAGAGCTTTACCCCTCTCTTTTAAAATCTTGAAGATTGATTCAAATTCATCTGCAAAATCAATATATCGCATCATTTTTTGCTTATAAGGCGAATACCTGACGATATAATCAAAGTGACCAACAACATCGAAGTTGTCGTATTCGGTTATACACTCCAAAATATTTAAAAGGTAGTTTCTATATGCATCATGCCATTCATATTTTTTATAGTAGTCGCCAAAATATGGGTCTAGTTCATTTACAAAATGGACCGACGCAATTATTGTATCAAACTTGAATCTGCTGACAAATGATTCAATTTTTTTTAAAGATTTTTTTTGAACTCCTACTTCAATACCTTTTAAAATGTCAAAATCACAATAGCGTTCTCGTATATTATCTATAGCAAGTTGTTGTGCTTCGGGGTTGAAATCAAACGCTATAATTGAAGGAGGTGGATCAACATCGTAGTGGTCTGTAAAAACAATCCCTCCCAGTCCTTTTCGAATTGATGCTTTAATAGCGCTATCCATTGTCATTCTGCTGTCGGGCGAAAACTGAGAGTGGGTATGTGAGTCGTATAGTTTCAATGTTGTATTATTTTGCAAAGGTTATGTAATAGTTGAGAAAGAAATTCCAAAGTGTAACAACTGCGGTTGCAATAAGTTTAGCAATGTAAAAACGATATTTTTTATTTTTAGGCAAAAAAGGTAATTCAATTTTTTCGGAAAACAGATGTAAGATTGTAGTATTTATTGCCAAACCGGCAATCGCAATTAATAAAAAAGTCGAATACTCTCTTTCGATTTGTGGGTTAGTACTATGGAATGTCCACCACCTGTTAAGAAAATAATTTGTTGTGGCAGCCGACAAAAAACCTATTGTATTTGATAAATATCTGTTTATCTTGACTTTTTCTTTAAAAAGCCAGGTAAGTCCAAAGTCCACAAATACTCCGGAGCCTCCTACAACTCCAAATTTTATAAGTTGTTCTAACATTATTCCAGTTTATCTATTTTCCAGAACTCTCCCGACTTAACGACTATCATTGTATTCGTCAAATCTTTGAGTTGATTCCCCTGAATTACTTTATATGTTACTTTAATACTGTCTTTTTTATGTAACTTTTCAATAGAAACTACTTCGCTTTTAATTGAATCTAATTTCTTAAAAAGAATCTCCTTAGACACTGAATCTAACTCTTGTATCGGAATTTTCAAAGAATCAATTTTTTCATTTATAAGCTCTTGTGTGCAAAAAGTTGCTGCGCTGTCAAAATCTGCCTTCAAGTATGCATTTAAAAAGCCTTCGGCGGTTTCCCTGATTGCCGTCTCGTTTTTATTACAGGATGCTGTTATAAGCATTAAAAGTATAAAGGAGATTGTTGTTATTTTTCGTTTCATTTATATTGGTTTAATAAAATTTCAATTAAGTTTTACAACAGTGATTCCGGAGCCTCCCATTTCAAGGTGTTCGTCCCTAAAAGACTCAACCCCTCCAATAGTTTTCAAGTATTTTCTTATCTCCTCTTTCAAAACTCCGCTACCCTTGCCATGCAGAATTTTTACTTCACTCATTCCTACCATTAGGGCGTCATCAATAAAACGACTTACTATTTCCATCGCCTCATCCAATCGTTCACCACGAATATCGATTGAGGGTTTAAAATTAAGTCTTCGTTCCGAAATTCCAAATGAGTCATAACTTGGTTTACGGTTTTGTCTAACGGAATTAGTGTACTGATTTCCCGAAATTCTCTCTACTTTATCTTTTGATATGATACTAATAATGTTTCCCACAGCCACACTTACATCTTTTTTGTCGACCTTAGTCACTTCACCAAGTAAGTCGCTTCCCTTAATCTTAACTTTATCACCGGCTTTGATAGGCAAATTATGATCTATCAGTGTCTCTTGCTTTTTGGCAGATGGTTTTTGCCCCCTCTCTATCGCTTTTTTCTCTCTGTTCTCTTGCCGCCTTTTGAGCTGCTCCATCTTATTCGCAATCTTCTCCTCTATTTCGCCCGAATCTTTGGTATGAATCTCTTTATTAAAATTATCAAGTTCTGTTCTAATTATCTTGGTTTTCTCTTTTTCGGCTTGACTCTCCTTAATCTCCTTTATTGTAGCCTCAATTTTTTTATTTGCCTCATCAATTAATTGTTTTGCCTCATCTTTAGCTTGAGAAATAATACTTTTCCTCATTGTTTGGATTTCGGAAAGCTCTTTTTGGTATCTGTCAGTAATGTTTTCGAGGAATTTATCGGTACTCTTAATTTTTGCGACCTTCTCTTCCCATTGACGACGATTTTTTGCAATTTTTTTAAGATGTCGCTCTAGATCTACAAACTCCGACCCCGCACGCTCTTCTGCTTTTTTCACAACACTTTCCGGAAGGCCAATTTTTCTTGCCAGTTCAAATGCAAATGAGCTACCCGGAGTGCCTATTTCCAATTTAAAAAGAGGTTTAATGTTTTGAACATCAAACTGCATTCCTCCGTTAATTACACCCCTGCTGCTGCTGGCAAAAAATTTCAGATTACTGTAGTGAGTAGTAATAACACCAAATGCTCCCATCTCTTCAATTTCCGATAAAATAGCCTCAGCTATTGCTCCGCCTGCAGTAGGTTCTGTTCCGGCACCAAATTCATCAATCAGAATCAGACTTTTACTGTTCGCACCTTCCAAAATATTTCTCATGTTAAAGAGATGCGAGCTATATGTACTCAAATCGTTTTCGATTGATTGTTCGTCTCCAATATCGATAAAAATTGACTCAAAAACAGGAAGTTCAGAAGTTTCGGATGCAGGAATAAGCATTCCACACTGGAACATATACTGAAGAAGTCCTGTAGTTTTAAGACAAACAGATTTACCTCCCGCATTCGGACCCGAAATAAGCAAAATTCGTTTATCTCTGTTTAAAGCAAGGTTAAGCGGAACAATCTCTTTTCCTTCTTTCTTTAGAGCAGATTCCAACAACGGGTGTCTTGCCCGGATATAGTTTAACTCCTTTTCTTTTGAAATGATTGGTTTTCCGGCAGTCATTGCAACAGCCACATAGGCTTTAGCCCTAATGAAATCCATCTCACATAAGTATTCCGAAGCAAATATGAGTTCAGGTAAATATGGCCTTAAAAACTCCGAAAACTCCTGTAATATTTTTATTATTTCGCGTTGTTCTGCAAAGTGCAACTCTTTAACATCGTTGTCTAATTCGACAATCTCCATCGGTTCTATATACACCGTTTTACCCGAAGCCGATTCATCATAAACGTATCCAGGAATCTTCCTCTTATTAGAAGCATTTACGGGTATCAGCATTTTCCCCTCCCTAATTACAACAGAAGAGTCCTCATCTGCCAATCCCTCTGCCTGAACCCTCTTTAATATTGAATTAATACGTCTGGAAATTTGTCCCTCTTTATCTTTAAGTTCTCTTCTTATGTTTTGTAGCGCTGGACTTGCATTATCCCTCACTTCGCCGAATTTGTCTATGATTGAGTCTATCCGCCTTGACACCTCTGGAAATAAAGTAATCGGTTCCGCCATCTTTTTAAGTCTGGGATAAGCCGATGACCGCTTTTCGTCGAAAAAATTTATCAATTGCCTGATAGTGTCCAGAGAGGTTCTCAATTTGCCGATTGATGCTAAATCAATCCATGTAGATGGAATTTCAAGTTGTTTAAGAAATGATTGCGTATCGATATATCCGGAATCAGGGAATGAGGGCTCAAGCATAAGTATCACTCTCATTTCGTCGGTAAGTGTAAGCAGATTGTCAATTGTATCAAAATCGGTATTGAATCCGAATTCAACAGATTTGCGTTTTGCATATTCTGTAGAGCAACGACTCTCTACCATCTGCCTTATTTTGTCAAAACCTGTCTTTTGTTCAAGTTTTTGTATAGTATTGGAAAACATTTTGCGATTTTACTCTTATTTATATGAGTTTTCTATGGCCAGTCTAAGCTCCGATATACTGTTAATCGGACGAATCTCGCCATTTTGAATAAATGAAATATTGCCGGTCTCTTCCGATACGACAACAACAACGGCATCTGTCTGTTCAGTTACTCCTGCAGCCGCTCTGTGTCTCATTCCGTAACCGGCTGGTATGTTCGGGTTCTCCGAAATTGGCAGAGTACAACGTGCAGCTATAACTTTGTCATCGGAAATTATCATTGCTCCATCATGAAGCGGGGCATTTTTAAAGAATATATTCTCAATAAGTCGACGATTGATAATTCCATCTATTCTGTCACCCGTATCTACTACAAATTCCAGAGAAGAGCTGCGGGCAAGGACAATAAGAGCACCTGTCTTTGTTTCGGCCATTTTACGACAAGCGTGAGTAAGCTCCCCAAGCGATTCAAGGGAGAGTCCCTTCTCTCTTTTGTTAAAAAGTGCCCCCAATATTCGAAAATTTCTGCTTGAATCCATGTACCTTGTTCCGAGCCTTAATAAAAATCTTCTAATCTCTTGTTGGAAAAGAATTATAAGAGCTAATACTCCTACTCCGATAACTTGCCCTAATATTGCACTCAGCAAGTCCATGTGCAAAGCCTTAACAATGAGCCAAATAAAATAAAAAACAATTATTCCGGTAAATATATTCAGAGCTGCAGTACCGCGAATAAGCTTATATGCCTGGTAAATTAAGACACCTACCAGGACAATATCTATAATGTCAATAAGATCTATTTTTATTAAATCAAACATAATATACAAACTTAGTAATTATTCGACGAAACCAAGTGTTGCAACACTAACTTTACATCCTTCAATTAATTCGAGATGCTTCCCGCAAGCCTCAATTGTAGCACCGGTTGTAAGTACATCATCTACCAATAAAACATGTTTCCCTTCAAAAAAATATCCTTTTCTTACTCTAAAAGCCTCAAAAACATTTTTCCAACGCTCCTGGGGACCTTTTTTTGTTTGAGTTTTTGTGTAATTTTTTCTCAACAGCACACCCTCAATGACAGGCACATTTAACTCTTTGGCAATTGCATCTGCAATAACAGTTGCCTGATTAAACCCTCTTTTCCATTTTTTTGCCCAGTGCAAAGGAACAGGAACTACATAATCAATATTGTCAAATCTACCACTGATTTTCATGTTACGACCAAGAATTGATGAAAAATAGCAACCCATCCTTCTCTCCCCGTTATATTTAAATCTGTGAACAATCTCTTTATACTTACTCCCCTCTCTGTAATAAAACAAAGAAGCAGCTTGGACATTTTGAAGTCTTCCCCAAAATAACATTTCGGCGGGATTTTCACTCCATTTCCAAAAGTATGTCAAAGGCAAGTTTAAATAACATTCAAGGCAGATAAACTTCTCTTTTCTAAGTAAAACTCTTCCGCAAACCGGACAAGTTCGCGGAAATAACAAATCCAACAACACCATCTCTCTCCTCCATTTTGTATGTTAAATATCTCTAATTTACAAGTTTTGCGGCAGCAGCACGTTTTAAAACCTCATCATTTCTGATTATGCTCGCAATTCTACCCTTTTGAAAATAAAATCTCGCACATATCTCCTCTTCTAAAAGGGGCTTAATTTCATTTTTATTTTTTTGCAAAACTTCGGTTTTACTAAGCTTAATCATCTTTTCGAGTTTATCGACAGCCTCTTTCATGCCCTCGTACAAACCCTCTCTCTTTGACAATGCCAACAATTGATCAAATTCAACCTCAGTTGCTGTTCGGTGATCAAAAACCTTGTCAGCCGCAAATTTTACAAATTGATCATATTCATCATCGGTGAGAGTGAATTTTTGAGGGGAAGCTATAGTTTCATTCTTTTTAAAGTAATTTACCGAAAAAGTGTGAATAATATCGTTATAAACCAATGAAACTGCAACTCTGCTATATTGTTCAGGGGATATTATAATATCGGGGTTAATTCCGCCACCGTCATATACAGTTCTTCCTTTATTAACAGTTTTGAATGCTTTTATGAGAGAATCAGGAATCTGACCTACGCTTCCGTCAGGGTTTCTGTGACTGTAATCTATTGCCTGAACACATCTGCCGCTTGGAATATAATATTTTGCCGTAGTTAATTTAATTTTATCGTTGTAACCAACATCTCTTATTGACTGGACAAGTCCTTTTCCAAAAGTTCGGGTTCCAATAATTGTTGCTCTGTCTAAATCTTGCAATGCTCCTGTAACAATTTCGGACGACGAGGCAGATGCTGAGTTTACCAAGACTACGAGCGGAATTGAAGTATCTACAGGCTCCTCTTTTGTATAATATTTCATATCCATTTGAGGAATTTTTCCCTTTGAATATACTACCAAAGTAGACTTAGGTACAAAAAGGGAAACAATTTCCACTGCTTCATCTAATATTCCTCCTCCGTTGCCTCTTAAATCAATAATCAATCTTTTAAGAGACGCTGATGCTTTGAGATCAAGAAGTGCTTTACGAACATCTTTCGCCCCACCTAAAGTAAATCCCGAAATTCTTATATATCCTGTTGTATCGGAAATCATTCCGCTATACTCCACGTCCGAGAAATGAATCCTTTGACGGGTAATAGTAAGCTCAACATTCTGAGGACCTTTAAGTTTATTAACCACAAATTTCACATCGGTTCCTGGTTTTCCCTTCATTTTAGCACTCACTTCGTCAACTTTAAGGTTCTCAGTAGAAATCATGTCTACCTTAATTATTGTGTCTCCGGCTACCAATCCGTTAATAGCAGCAGGCGAATTTTCATATTGTTCGGAGATTATGATTGACTTATCTACCTTCTTAATTAAAGCTCCAATTCCACCGTAAGAACCGGTTGTCAATAGTTCCAGATTTTCATCGTCCTCTTCAGGAATATAAACAGTATACGGATCAAGAGATTCCATCATTGCGTCGATACCAACTTTAACAAGTTTATCAACCTGCACAGAATCTACATATAGCATAGAAAGTTCTCTGAGAATCGACAACTGAATCTCAAGACTTTTAGCCGCCTTAAAATCTTTGGACTGAGCTCCGGCATTCGTCGCACTAATTAATAATGCCAGGCCGATTATAATACTTAATAACTTCTTCATTTCAATACCTTTTCTAATATAGTTGCAAAAGTAAGGATTTACTATCTTTGGTGCAATAAAGTCAGAATAAATGGAGATAATTTTTGCAACAGCAAACAAGCACAAATTAATGGAAGCTCAGGCAATTGTAGGAGATGAAATAAAGTTGATTACACCCTCTGACCTGGGAATTCATGAAGAAATTAAGGAGACAGGTTCTACATTAAAGGAGAATGCTCTTATAAAGGCAGAATATTTATGGCACCGATTTCATCGCCCATGTTTTGCAGATGATACCGGATTAGAAATTGAAGTTCTTAATGGTCGTCCGGGAGTCTTTTCGGCAAGATATGCAGGCGAAGGATGCTCTTTTCAATCAAATATCGATAAAGTTCTTGATGAGATTGCTGCTGCAGAAAACAGAAAAGCACGATTCAGAACAGTTATTGCTCTTATTATTAACGGGAAACCCACTTTTTTTGAGGGTTGTGCAGATGGTACAATTTTAAAAGAGCAACGTGGGTCAAAAGGTTTTGGGTATGATTCGGTCTTTCTTCCCGAAGGAGTCAATAAAACTATGGCAGAATTGACTGAAGATGAAAAAAACGCTATTTCTCACAGAGGAGAAGCAATGAGAAAACTATCCGATTATCTAAAGAGTATAAATTTTTGAAGCTTCAAATCATAGTACTAAATACTGTAAAATTCAGAGATTCTTCTTTGATAGTCAATGGTTATACAAATTTATACGGTCGCCAGGGATTTCTTATTTTTAATATCGGATCTCGCTCAAAAAGAGGGAATACTCTTTCTCAACTCCATCCTTTAAGTATTATTGAGGCAGAATTAAGCAGTGTAAAAAAGGGAAATCTGCCCGTAATAAAAGAGTTTTCGGTAATTTATAATCTTGTAAATATCAGAACAGGAATTGTCAAAAACTCAATTTCGGTATTCATTGGCGAGTTAATTTACAGAACATTAAAAGAGATTGAGCCGAATTATGAATTATTTGTATTCTTACTAAATTCGATTATTGAACTTGAACAAAATGAGGTAAATACATCAGATTTTCATCCTCGATTTGTCGTTAATTATTGTAAACATTTAGGTTATTTGCCGGAAAAAAACCTCAATTCCGACAGCTATTTATTTGATATCCTCAGCGGTGGATTTATTGACCCTTCTACTATAGGCTGTAAGTTCTTTGAAAAGGAGAGTTCCGAAATCCTGCAAAAAATATTACAATATAATGCCCAAGGGTCTCAACCTCTTATCCTTAATAGAAATGCAAGATATGTTTTCATCTCTGATATGTTAAAGTATATTGGTTATCATCAGGGAGTTGAGATAAACCTAAAGTCTCTGAATGTTTTGCACGAAGTATTTGAATAATCTCTATATTTGCCCAATGTCAATAATTACTCAACTATATTCTTTTTTTTCTTATTCTCTTCTTAATGAGATAGATGAAGCCCGTAAAACTCCTTGGGACAAACAATTGAAAGTATTTGAATCTTTAATAAATTCAGGAAAGGATACATTCTTCGGGAATGAGCATAATTTTGATTCAATTCAAAGTGTTTCTGATTTTCAGAAAAGAGTTCCATTGAGAGATTATGATAAATTTGAACCATATATTAACAGGATTCGCAAGGGGGAGAATTATATCCTCTGGAATCAAAAAGTCAAATGGTTTGCAAAATCAAGCGGTACAAGTTCCTCTAAAAGCAAGTTCATTCCAATTACCGATGACTCTTTGAATAATTGTCACTTCCTGGGAATGAGAAAAATGTTGGCAACATATTTAAACCAAAACCCTAATTCTAAACTATTTAAAGGGCATGCATTAACATTGGGCGGCAGTGTGGCAATAGATGAAGCGGGTTCGGGAGAGAGTTTTTATGGCGATTTGTCTGCTATAATGCTTAGGAATACAAATTTTCTTGTTGAGCTTAAGAGGGTTCCGGCAAAAGAGATTGCTCTTTTGCCCGATTTTGAAACAAAAGTGTCAGAAATATGTAAGGCAGCTAAGAAATACAATGTTACAAATTTTGCAGGGGTACCATCATGGAATCTGGTTTTGATGAACCGTATTCTTGACTATCATAATATTGATAATCTTCTTGCAATCTGGCCTAATTTGGAGCTATTTATGCACGGTGGAATAAATTTCGAACCGTACAAGGAACAATACAAGAAATTGATTCCTTCTGAAAGCATGAATTACAGAGAAAATTATAATGCTTCTGAGGGCTATTTTGCTTTTCAGGATGAGGAGGGCGATGAATCAATGCTGCTCTCTCTTTTTAATGGAATTTTCTACGAATTTATCCCTTTAGAAAAACTGGATTCAGCTATTTCGGGTGAGTTCAGAGATTTCGAAACTATCGAAAGTGTAAAGAGGGACACAAATTATGCAATGGTAATTAGTACAAACAGCGGATTATGGCGATATCTTATTGGAGATACTGTAGTTTTCACCTCTCTGTTGCCTCATAAAATCAAAGTTACAGGCAGAACTCAGTTATTTATAAATGCTTTTGGCGAAGAACTTATGATTTCAAATGCCGAAAAAGCACTTGCAATAAGCTGTAAAACTCACAACGTAAATGTTTCTAATTACACAGTTGCCCCGCTGTTTATGAAAGATCGGGGAAAGGGGGCTCATCAATGGTTGATTGAATTTGAAAATGATCCGGAAAGTATTGATGATTTTGCTAATACTTTAGATAAATCGCTATGTGAATTAAACTCCGATTATGATGCAAAAAGGGCTAAAAGTGTAACCATGGAACGTCTTAAGCTTGTAGCATTAAAGAGTGGCTGTTTTTACGAATGGCTTAAAAACAAAGATAAACTCGGAGGTCAAAACAAAGTACCAAGATTGAGTAATAACAGAACAATTGTTGAAGAGTTATTGGAAATTAATGGAAACTTTTGAAGATAAAATCTTTAAAATCGAAGGAAAATCAAATTTTGACGAAACCGCTCTGACTGTTTTCAGGTATCAGGCTGTATATTGTCCGGTATACAAAAAATATCTCGAACTATTAAATGTAGATTATAAACAAATATCTGCTACGGAACAAATTCCTTACTTACCAATTCAGCTATTCAAAAACATGGAAATTATTGTTGAGAATAGAAAGCCTGAAGTAATATTCACAAGCAGCTCAACAACAGGCGTTTCGCCTTCAAAGCATTATGTTGCAAGCTTAAAACTTTATGAGAAAAGTTTTTTAAATGGTTTTTATAAGATTTACGGAAACCCCTCGAAATACGCAATACTTTCATTATTACCATCTTATCTCGAAAGAGAGGGCTCTTCTTTAGTATATATGGCCAATAAACTTATGACTGATTCAGCAAATTCCAATAATGGGTTCTATTTATACAACCATTCTGAGCTGTTTGAAAAATTAAATACCCTTAAAAAGAATCAGGTCCCTACAATTCTTTTGGGAGTAAGTTTTGCTTTACTCGATTTTGTTAACGAGTTCCGGATAGATTTTCCTTCATTGATTGTAATTGAGACTGGAGGGATGAAGGGAAGAGGCCGGGAATTGTCAAGAGAGGAGATACATAATTCTCTGAAAGATGGATTTGGATCCAATAATATTCACTCTGAATATGGTATGGCAGAACTGCTTTCTCAGGCATATTCAGTAGGGAACGGGGTGTTCACGGCCCCCCCATGGATGCGTATTTATATAAGGGATTTGCAAAATCCTTTTAAAATATTGCCTCTCTCAAATAAAGGGGGGGTAAACATAATTGACCTTGCTAATCTATATTCGTGTTCGTTTATAGAAACCGAAGATTTAGGAATAAAAGAGACCGAGAACTCTTTTAGAATCCTCGGTCGCATTTCAAATTCCGAACTAAGAGGTTGTAACCTCTTGTTGGGTTAGTTTAAGGTTTTTGCCAACGCTTCAAGCTTGCTCATTACATCTTTTGATTTTTCTTCCAACCCGTTTCTCTTATAAATTTCGGTAACATAATATATAAACGAAAGACTGTGCTCTACATCGTCTTTAGATAAGTACCCGGAACCATATCTTTTTGAAAACAAGTTAATCGCACTATAGTTCTCGGCAATAAATGCATCTCCCAAAGCAATTCCTTTTTCCTTCTCTCCTAACCTTAGATACATATCCACTGCATCAATTACCGAATATTCGTTCAAAGAACCTAATAAAGTACAACTGAGAGGGAAGTTAGCAGGAATCATTACTTTTTGCATTTTGTCAAGAATTTCCACTGCCTCCTTGTTTTTACCATTTGCCATAAGTCCTTTAGCTGTTAAAGTAAATATATTCCTTACAGGCATAACCGCACTGAATGTAATTAAGTGTTGGTAATCGACATTAGTCTCCGGCTTATCGATATTTCCCCATTTATAAACATTCATTAACAAATTGTACAATTTATCGGAAGCAATCCTACCGGGATTCCCTAATGTTGTACTACTTTTAATAGGAACAAACTTATAAGCAAAACCGTCAAATTCAAGATAATCCTTAATTCCTATTTCAAGATCTCCTCCCATTTGTCCGAAATATATTGGCCTTTCCCATTTATAATTAGCCAGCATATCCAATATAATCATCTCAGTTTTGGTGAGTACTCTCTTTCCTTGAGGCAGATTCAACTGAATAGTGTCCTGAATTAAACTGCTGTCCGAAGCAGGTAATATTCCATTTTTAATAACAGCAGCTTTATCTACCGGAATTAGCAATTGTCTTGCTGCAAAAAAGCTGTGAGATTCACCATCATCATCTTTAAACTTGCCGGCAGGATTTGAAATAAAATCTACAACCGCTTTTAAAGACACAGGTTTCTTAATCTGATCTTCAATTTGCAAGTAATCATTTGTACCAAAAAGGTACTCCTCCTGCGGTATTGTAAGATTGAGCGGTGGAGAATCATATACTCTGTATTTCATCTGGTTTATATACCAATCCATTCCCAACAAAGAGGTATTAACAATTCTGAGATCTGTTCTTACCCCTTCTACCTCTTGAATATACCAGAGAGGGAAAGTATCGTTATCGCCGTGAGTAACCAAAATAGACTCTTTTTCACAACTCATGAGATAATTATAAGCCAAGTCACGAGCTCCGTATCGATTACTCCTGTCATGATCGTCCCAGTTCTCTGAAAGCATCTGCACAGGTACTGCAACAGCCACAACAGTAGCGATTACGGCAGATACCTTTGCATTTATTTTGCTCCTTAAAAACTCTTGAATTGCCAACACACCCAATCCAATCCAAATTGCGAAAGCATAAAACGAACCGGCATAAGCATAATCACGTTCTCTCGGCTGGTACGGATACTGATTCAAATAAACAACGACAGCCAGACCCGTCAATAAGAAAAGCAACATAGTAACCCACCAGTTTCTCTTATCCTTACTTAATTGATAGAACAACCCTATAAAACCAAGAATCAAAGGAATCATATAGTAGTGATTCTTTCCCCTGTTCTTTAAAAGATAATCCGGGCCATTGCTTTGATCGCCCAATCTGGATTTATCTAAAAATTTGATACCTGATTCCCAGTTACCTCTTATCGGGTCGCCTGGAACAGAGCCTTGCAAGTCATTTTGACGACCAGCAAAATTCCACATGAAATAGCGCAGATACATCCAGTTTACCTGATAATCGAAGAAGTAAGCAAGATTATCTCTGAAAAGCGGAATTTTTTTATCGGTACCCTCTATGGCCGTTCCTCTTCCTTGAGTGTATGACTCATAAAACTTAATATGATCGGCACTTGAACTCCACATACGAGGGAATATCATTTTATCGGAAGAGTAATATTCCGGTTTCAACGGGCCTTTTACCTTTTTATATTTATCGCCAATTTTATTGTAATAGTAATCGTAAGTTACCTCATAACGTGAAGCGTAACTCTCACCGTATATAAGAGGATTACTTCCATATTGTTCTCTTCCCAGGTATCTTACTAAAGTGAAAGGATTATCGGGCTGATATTCGTTTGTCGGAGTGTTTGCAGAAGACCTAATTATTACCATTGCAAATGAAGAGTATCCTATAACAATCATCGTGAAAGCCAATAAGATGGTATTCCAAAGCACCAAACCTTTAGTGTAAGTTTTGTATACTGCCAGGAAAGAGGCAAGTAACAGAGCAACCATAAAAAATGCCGCACCTGAATTAAAAGGAAGCCCGAAAACATTTACAAACATAAGATCGAACCAAGCAGCTATTTTCGGTAAATATGGAATAATCCCGAAAAGAATAAATCCAAGTATTACGGCAGATATTACTAAAACATATAAAATCCCTTTTTTAGTAACATCATACTTCTTGTAGTAGTAAATAAATACAAGAGCAGGAATAGCTAATAGATTTAAGAGATGGACTCCTATTGACAATCCCATAAGGAATGCGATTAGAATAATCCATCTGTTTGAGTTGGGCAAATCAGCTTGTTCTTCCCATTTTAACATGGCCCAGAATACAACCGCAGTAAATAAAGAAGACATTGCATAAACCTCTCCTTCAACTGCCGAAAACCAAAATGTATCAGAAAAACTGTATGCTAACGACCCTAAAATTCCTGATGCTATTATTGTAATAACGTTAGAAACTGTTAAAATCTCGCCCTTATTATTTCTTTCAAAAATTCTTTTGGCTAAATGAGTGATAGTCCAGAAAAGAAATGTTATCGTTAAAGCCGAAAGCAATCCGCTCATAGCATTAACTAACAAAGCAGCACTATCTTTATCGCCAAAGAGTGTGAAAATTCTGGCGATTAATTGAAAAACCGGATTTCCCGGAGGATGGCCGATTTCAAGTTTAAAAGAAGAAGCAATGAACTCTCCGCAATCCCAAAAACTGGCGGTAGGTTCTATTGTCGACAAATAGACAAATGCCGATATTACAAAAACAACAAATCCGAAGATGTTGTTAAGTAATTTGAATCTTTTTAATTCCATATTTTAATTTGTGTGTGATTTCCTGAATATCCTACAAATATACTACTTTGGATTTTTATATCTAACTTTGTAACAAATTTAATACCATGGCCGACAACGATTGGAAAGCAAGAATTGGGATGGTTTATTCTACAAACCCCGATTTCAACTATCAGTCTGATTCAAACGACAATAACCAAGAGACTCTTCCTCCTTCTCAACAAAAACTTATCGTAGGAATTGACAGAAGAAACCGTGGTGGTAAACAAGTTACTTTGGTTTCCGGGTTCGTGGGAAATGATGAGGATCTTGCCACTTTAGGAAAATTATTAAAGACAAAATGCGGGACCGGCGGAAGTGCAAAAGACGGAGAAATACTTATTCAGGGCGACTTCAGGGACAAAGTTGTACAAACATTAAAATCATTGGGTTATCAAGCTAAAAGAGGGAATTAATGCCACACACAGACACTCTTTTTGTAGTAGACAGCACATCATGCAAATACATTGATTTTGAGCATTTTCCGGCTCGAACAAATATTATTAATCCCGTCTCGACAATTTGGAATACTTCCACATTTGTTCCCTCGGTAAAAAACACTCGTGCAAAAGAATCTGATCTTGAAAAAAATATAATCTCAGGTATAATTTTCGTTTATTTTATTGTTCTTATTTTTTTTATAAGACAAATTGTGCCTGTTTTTTATACACTCATTAGTTCACTTTGGAGTTACAAAAACAATATAAAGATTGAAGAGAAAACCGGGTTGTCGTTTAAAAGAAACGTAACTGCCTGGTTGGCATTAATTTTTATTCCGTTAGTAATAACGGCAACATCCGGAACAGAGTTAAAGAGTATTTATGGACTTTTTACACCATACATAATTGCAATAATTTTGGCTGGAATTTTATCGGTTTGGTTAATCAGACGCACTATTTTTAGATTTGTCTCTTGGTTAACTAAAGATAAGTTTACATTTAGAATAATTGAAAAGATATCATATAATTATTTTATAATTGGCTCTATTCTGGTTTTTTTACTTCTGATAATCAAACTTATATCCGGAGAAATTTCATATAGCGGAATGGTTAATTCAATTTTATACATCTTTATTATCTCCTATATTCTTTACATTTTCAGAACATTTCAAGTAATTAGAAGCCATCATTTTTCAATTGTTTTTTATATTTTATATCTTTGCGCCGTCGAAATATTACCATTTTCGATTTTGACTAACATTATCCTTGTGCTATAACTGTATGAAAATTAAGAACATTCTAATTTCCCAGCCCGAACCTGCAAATGGAAATGCCTACTCTGATTTAATTTCAAAATATAAGCTTAATATCGATTTTATTCCATTTTTTAGAGTTGATCCGATATCTGCAAAAGACTTCAGAGCCCAAAAAGTTAACATTTTAGAATATACTGCTATTGTCTTCACGGCAAAAACGGCAATCGATGCCTTTTTTAAACTTTGTGAAGAGTTAAGGATAACTGTCCCTGAATCTATGAAATATTTTTGCAGTTCTGAGACAATCGCTCACTATCTTCAAAAATATATTGTTTACCGGAAAAGGAAAATTTTTTACGGAAACGGGACATTGGAGTCTATAGTTGAAAGTATTGGGGTTAAACACAAAACCGAAAACTTTCTTATTTCTACAGCTGACAATTTAAAGACAGACCTTCACAAGCATTTCACCAAAGCAAAATTAAAACACAACATGGCTGTATTTATTAAGACCGTTTACAGCGATTTAAGCGCCGTAAAACTTAATAATTACGATATGCTCGTTTTTTATTCTCCCTCAGATTTGAAATCACTTCTTGAAAACTTTCCTGATTTTGACACAAAATCTATTCAATTTGCAACATTTGGCCCTGCTACCACTAAAGCTCTAAAAACGGCAAAAATAACTCCAACCCTTATTGCTCCTACCCCGGAAGCTCCTTCAATATCAAGAGCCCTCGCTATTTATTTGGAACAAAAGTAATAATGAATACTCTTGCAAAAATCGAACGATTAAGTTCGAAAAGAGTAATTGAAACCCTTTTTAAGAGTGGCGATTCATTTTTTAAACACCCTTTCAAAGTAATTTACTGTAATAATGAATTGGAATATAACAGAATTCTAATTTCGGTTCCTAAACGTTTATTTAAAAAAGCTGTAATTAGAAACTTAATCAAAAGAAGAATACGGGAGAGTTATAGAAACAACAAATCCAATTTTGTTTCAGAGAAAAAATTCGATATTGTTTTTTTATACATTAGCTCAGATGTACTCGATTACAAAATAATTGATGAAAGAATCAAAGAATCATTGGGACGAATCGGTAAGGTGGATTAAATTTATTTTTTCACTTCCCTTTATATTACTTATAAAGTTTTATCAGTACGGAATATCTCCGCTCAAACCACCCAGTTGCCGATTTACTCCTACGTGTTCTGCTTATTCCCTTGAAGCCGTTAAGAAATATGGCCCTATAAAAGGTGTTTGGTTAGCATTTAAAAGGGTTATCCGTTGTCATCCTTGGGGAGGACATGCCAGGAACGATTGACAAAAGTCACTGCGATGCTGAATTTTTGTCG
>CAZOOH010000001.1:8725-43272 GCA_964581375.1 uncultured Muribaculaceae bacterium | reverse complement strand
CGCTACCTCAAAACTGTCCGAAATTGCCGACCTTGAAACCCTTCACACATTCGGTTTTCGAGGCGAGGCACTGGCCTCCATTGCAGCCGTTTCGGAAGTTACTCTCAGAACAAGGCAGTGCGACCAAGAGACAGGAGTAGAGGTTAAGTTTGCTGAGTCACAACTTGTTGGTGAATTAACCGTAGCCACACCTGTGGGAAGCAACTTCAGCGTAAAGAATATTTTTTACAACATACCGGCTCGACGGAAATTTCTTAAAACGGATGCATCGGAGTATCGGCAGATTCTCTCCGAGTTTAACAGAGTAGTACTCACACGACCCGAAATCGCTTTTAAATTTTCGCATAACGGCACAGAGATCTATTCCCTTTCGCCTGCAAACACAAAACAGCGAATACTGCATCTGCTTGGAAAAGAGATAGGCCGCGATCTTATTGACTTTTCAATAGAGACATCGGTAATTTCCATAAAAGGATACATCTGCAAGCCCGAAGATTCAAGAAAGACCCCTGGAAATCAATACTTTTTCGTCAATAATCGTTTTTTTCGCAGCGGCTATTTCCTTAAAGCAATACAAAAGGCATACGAAAACCTTTCGGCAGAAGGCACTATTCCTACGTTTTTCATATATTTTGAAACCGACCCGCACAAAATCGACGTCAACATTCACCCTGCCAAAACAGAAGTTAAGTTCGAAGATGATTCTCTTATTTTTGAGATTTTGCAAAGTGCGGTAAAAGAGGCTATAGGCAAAAAAGTTCTTAGTCCGAGTATCGATTTCGACCTAGGCGGTTTGCTCGATGTACCTACCGTTAAAAAGGGAGAGTATATTCCCCCACCGAAAATTGACTACGACCCTCTATTTAATCCGTTTAATGAGAATTACGATTTCGACATAAAACCTGTAACTCACATCGAATATAAGAGCAAAATAGATGGAGAAAACTACCACAATATTCTCTTCAGAGATTCCGGGCTTTCTCAAAAGCCGATCCTGCAACTATCTAAAAAATATATCGTTACAACCATAAAATCGGGGATGCTTGTCATTGACATAAAGAGAGCTCAGGAGAGAATACTCTATGAACGTTACCTCACATACATTAACAATCATAACTCAATAGTACAGCAAAACCTGTTTCCTAAGACGGCTCAACTAAGCGAACATTCATACTCGTTTTTAAGTGAGTCGGCCGACAAAATTGCCCGCCTCGGTTTCAAAATAACTTTTAACGGCAACGATAGGAATAAACCGGCAGGAGAATCCAGAGAGATAACTATTGAAGGCCTCCCTTCGGGATTTACCGACGACATCGATATGCTTCCCGAAATTATTGACAAACTCATCAGCGATTTAAGCGAAATCGGCGACCTTTTCGACGAAAACCTCAGAGAACAAATATCTGCCACTTTGGCAACTGCAGCAACCTCCGGAAGACCTGTAAATCTAAATACCCTCGAGGCACAGTTGTTGATTGATTCACTTTATGCATGTAAAGATCCATCTATTTCGCCCTCAGGAAAATCATGCATGCAAATAATTCCTGTCACAGAGCTTGACAGCAGATTTAACTGATAATAAATTAATTATGTACTACAATACCAGACCATCCGGTTTCTTCTCAAATTTCCCTCCCGTTATTAAAAATCTCGTTATTATTAACTCACTGATGTTACTTATAACGGTATTTACAGGGGATTTTATGTACGAAAAATTCTCGCTATTTTACGTCGGCTCACCATTCTTCAGACCATATCAGTTTGTGAGTCACATGTTTATGCACGGCAATTTTGTACACTTGTTTTTCAACATGTACTCCCTTGTAATTTTCGGAGTAGTTTTGGAACAAGTTTGGGGAAGCAAAAAGTTTCTCTTCTATTACCTGGTTACAGGATTGGGAGCTGCGGCACTACACTCTCTTGTCCTCTACTTTGATGCTTCATCATATATGGCAGCAGCCAAAGCGGGTGACTTTGCAGCAAGCGAATCGCTTCGACAACTCATGTCAACTCCCACTGTTGGAGCCTCAGGTGCGGTTTACGGAGTTCTGCTTGCCTACGGAATGTTATTCCCAAACAACGTACTCCAGTTACTATTCCCGCCCGTTGCCCTTAAAGCCAAATGGTTCGTACTAATATTCGGAGCAATCGAACTCGTTCTTGCCCTCTCAAATTCGGGAGGTACAATCGCACACTTCGCGCACCTGGGAGGAATGATTTTCGGATTTATATTAATTAAATACTGGCAAAAAAATAACAGAATGTATCTATGACATCAAGGAAAAAAAGAAGAACAGCATTGCCCGTATCAATCATATTTCGATTGATATTACTTATTGCCGCAAGTGCGCTTCTCATATCCTATTTGTCAATATTCATAAATCCCAAAATCACCCCGATTCCGCTGATTTTCGGACTCTATTTCATACCATTGGTCCTGTTAAACCTTATTCTGCTTATAGTCGGAATCATACGAAGATCGGGAGCCACCTGGATTCCGTTTATAATATTGCTGCCTGCACTATTTTTCGGGGAGATGTTTTTCCGCTGGCAAGAGAGTACTCCCGGCAATCAAGGCACAACAGTAACAATCTGCTCATACAACGTAGGAATGTTCTCACACCAGTCAAAAGTCTCAAGATTAAAGCAGATAGAGAATGTCTCCCGTTTTATGAAAAAAAACAATCCAGACGTATTGTGTATCCAGGAGTTCTTTGTGCGGGACAAATCTATGATCGACAGTTATTTTACCGAATACCCGTATAAGTATTACCACTTGTTTCCGACCAAGAACAGAAGTATGTTCGGCAATATTACCTACAGCAAATACCCAATAACAGGTAACGGAAATATCACATTCAAACGAAGTACCAATCTGTGCATATACTCCGATTTAGAAATCGGAACCGACACAATACGAATATACAACTCACATCTCGAATCAAACAATATTTCATTTACATCGCTCATAAAACGACTCAGCAACACTCAGGACAAATCGGGCGAAATAATCGATCTGCACGACAAACTTGCCCTTACCAATAAACGCAGAGCCGACCAGGTCGACAAAGTAGTCGACAACGCTGCCTTAAGCACATACCCTGCAATAATCTGCGGCGATTTTAATGACACCCCTATTTCATACACATATCACAAATTAATTAAAGAGAGGAAAGACAGTTTCAAAGAGGCAGGAAAAGGATTCTCAGCAACGTACAGTATTTTCTGGCCAATGTTAAGGATTGACTACATCCTATTCCCGAAAGAGCTTTGGTGCTCATCTCACAAAACAGTCAAAGTTCCCTATTCCGATCACTATCCCATATTTGCCGACATAATAATTCCATAATTTATGTACAGAATTGGATTTGACGCCAAAAGGGCATTCAAGAATTTCTCGGGGTCCGGCAACTATAGCCGGACAATAATCTCCTCATTATCGAGCTTTTACTCCTCCAATAAGTATTTTCTCTACACTCCCAAATACAAGAAAGAGTCAATCCTTAATTTTGCCGACAAGCCAAACATTAAGATAGTTACACCACACGGCATCGCCTCACTCTTCGATTCAATATGGAGAACAACTGGCATAGCCAACGAATTAAAAAGAGATAAAATCGACCTGTACCACGGCCTCTCGGGAGAACTGCCCGAAGGTTCAAAAAGCGCACCTATGGTAGTAACCATACACGATGCGACCTTTATGAAGTATTCAAACTTCTACACATACAGCGACCGGTTCTTCTTAGAAAAAAAACATATGTCGGCATGCAAAAGAGCCGATAAAATAATCGCGGTCAGCAAACAAACAGCCGACGACATTATAAAATACTTCAATGCAAATCCTTCCAAAATAGAGGTGATTTATCAGAGTTGCGATAGAGGATTCAGCCGCACAATTGCCCAAGAAGAGCTGGCAGATGTAAGAAAAAAATACAATCTGCCTCAAAGGTACATCCTTTCGGTAGGCAAGGTAGAGAACAGAAAAAACCTGAACAACCTCATCAAAACTCTTCCCCAACTGCCACCTGACGTAAAAATCGTATCCCTTGGAGGAGTGACACAATATTTTAAAGAGGTGCTCTCTACAATTAAAACACTAGGAGTTTCGGAGAGAGTGCAGATTATTTCAAGTGGCGATTTCAGAGATTATCCGGCAATATACAAAATGGCATCAATGCTTGTATATGCGTCACTATATGAAGGCTTTGGAATTCCTGTTCTGGAAGCTCTTACATCTGGCACACCGGTAGTAGTATCAAATATTTCATCGATGCCCGAAGTTGGCGGCGATGCAGCTCTCTATGTGAATCCGGAAAACGTAAATGACATTGCCGAAAAAATAAACATGTTCCTCAGTTCGCCCACTCTTTGCGAAGAGATGACTGGTAAAGGACTCCAAATCGCCGCCAACTTCCGCGAAGAGAAAGTAGTCAGCGAAGTTTACGACTTATACAACTCAATATTGAAGTAGAAGTCAAAGTAATAGTAGGATTAGAATAAAATAATATTATAACAGGAAATGGATTTAAGAGAAAACATCGACGCAGCAGTAAAAGTTCTTAAAAACGGAGGAGTAATTCTCTACCCAACCGATACAGTTTGGGGTTTAGGATGCGATGCTACCAACGAAAAAGCAGTCGCAAAAATCTTCGAAATCAAACAGAGGGTAGATTCAAAAAGCCTTATAATACTCGCATCCGATATGGATATGGTAAGCCGCTACATTAAAGTTGTTCCCGAAATAGCCGAACAGCTTGTCGAAGTTACAGACACCCCACTCACTATTATATACCCCGGAGCAATAGGGCTGGCACCAAACACAATTGCGCAAGATAAGTCCGTAGGCATAAGAATACCGTCACATCCTTTTTGTGAGCAGCTTCTTAAAAAATTCCACAGACCCATAGTTTCGACCTCAGCAAACATATCGGGAGAACCAACTCCGGTTACATTCAGCCAAATCAATCAGAAAATTATTGAAAGCGTCGATTTCATTGCAGATGACTCCTTCGAAGAGGGGTCTACCGGCAAGCCATCTTCAATTATAAAACTCGGCATTGGAGGAGAAGTAGAAATCATTAGGAAATAGAAATCATTAGGTAGCAGAAATTATTAAAAAGAAAAAAGCAGATTATTATGATGAATATTTTATTGTTGATTGTCGGATTCATTTTATTGGTAGGTGGGGCCGATTATTTAGTCAAAGGAGCCTCTTCAATTGCAAAAAGGTTCAACATCTCCGACCTTATCATCGGCCTTACAATAGTTGCATTCGGAACCTCAACTCCCGAACTGGCGGTAAACATAATGGCATCATCTACAGGCTCAACCGATTTAGCAATCGGTAACGTAGTGGGCAGCAATATATTCAATCTGCTTGTAATCCTGGGCATTACGGCAATGATAAAACCAATTCATCTTAAAACATCGCTGCTTAAAATCGAGATTCCATACGCCATACTGGCAGCGGTTGCCCTTATTTTCGTAGCAGGCGACTACATATTCGATGGATCCGCCGGAATGATTACACAAAGTGAAGGATTAATTCTTCTGTTGTTTTTCTCGATATTTATGTATTACATATTTTTATCGGCCAATAAAGGACAAATCAGCGAAGAAGATACCCAAAGCGAATCTGCAACAATTTACCCGATTTGGCAATCGGCTCTTTATACATTGGGAGGCCTGGCAGTGCTTGTATTCGGCGGCGATCTTATTGTGAATAATGCATCCGAAATCGCAAGAAATCTGGGAATGAGCGAGTCTGTGATTGGCCTGACCATAGTGGCGGCTGGGACATCACTTCCAGAACTTGCAACAAGCTTAATGGCAGCCTACAAAGGGAAAGGCGACATAGCTATCGGCAATGTAGTTGGTTCTAACATCTTCAACATATTCTTTATTCTGGGAATTTCGGCAGTTATTAAACCTCTGCCGCTTCCTAATGCCAATCTCGTAGATATATTCATTACCACAGGTGCCACAGCCCTTGTTCTCTTTTTCGGCTACAAAGGTAAAGGATTAAAAATTGACCGTGTAGAGGGTAGTTTCTTGTTGGTTCTCTATATAATTTACGTAGCCTATTTACTATTCGGGCTATAGTCCATTGAGTGCAAATATACCGACGACACCACAAATAATGCGGCCGTTTCGGTCCTTAGCCTCGACGCGCCTAGATGAATTATTTTAAACCCGTTTTTAACAGCCAGCTCTACCTCCTTTGTTGAGAAGTCCCCTTCAGGCCCAATCAATACGATTATGTCCACAGGAGCTTCGTTTTTTTGAATCCCTTGAGGCAGATTATCTGTCAAAGCTTTAGCTAAAGAGACCTTATTGCACTCCTCGCAATATCCTATAAGTTTCATAGCAGAGCTACCAGCCTTCGATTCAATAAATTCAGAAACCTTAACCGCTTCGTTTACAGCAGGCAGATACGACTTTAGCGACTGCTTTACTGCCGACATCACAACCCTTTTTGCCCGTTCGGTCTTATAAACTTTCCTCTCCGAAAAATCCCCTATGACCGGCGAAATTTCATTCACCCCAATTTCGACAGCCTTTTCGACAAACCACTCAAAACGCTCACTGTTTTTAGTTGGAGCAACCGCCATGTTCAAATTGTAAGGCAACCCGGGCTCCTTTTCAACACTTGTAATTAAAACAGAAAACTCCTTCGACTTTATCTCGGTAATTTCGCCTGTATAATTGCCGCCACAACCGTCAATAAACGAAATTGAATCGCCCCTCTTGTGGCGTAGAACCTTAATACAATGTTTGAACTCCTCCTCGTCAAAAAAGGCATAATTGTCAACAATCCGGTTTGTGAAAAATATTATCATAATTGCACAAATATAATAAAAAGCCTAATTTTGTACATAACCCAAAACTTACAATAATGGCAATTTCGACACAAAGGTATGCTGCACTTGATGTACTGCGCGGCATGACCGTAGCAGGGATGATTCTTGTTAATAATCCCGGATCATGGGGTTCAATATTTCCTCCTTTAAAACACGCTCCATGGAGCGGATGCACTCCTACCGACCTCGTTTTCCCATTCTTCCTTTTCATTGTAGGAGCAGCGCTATCATTTTCGTTTGCAAAATATAACGAACAATTAACTTCCAAAAGTTTTGCAAAACTTGCCAAAAGAGCAGCACTAATTTTTGTCACCGGCCTTGCATTAAATGCATTTCCGTTTTACCCGACTTCACCAGACCCCACACTCACCTCAGGCGAAAATTATCTGCTATTCTTAAATAACCTCAGAATATTCGGTGTTTTACAAAGAATCGCAATGGCTTACTTCGTCGGCGGACTCATTGCCCTTTGGTTGCAAACACCTAAAAAAATAATTGCAGGATTAATTTCGGTATTAACAATACATACCCTAATTCTGGCTCTTTTTGGCAGTGCCGAACCGTTCACCCTTGAAGGTACAATTACTCCAAAAATCGATATAGCTCTTGTAGGTGTTAATCATATTTACCACGGTTACGGAATTCCGTTCGACCCCGAAGGACTACTCGGTGTTATATCCGGAAGCGGAACGGTACTATTGGGATTCTTAATCGGAGGACTTATCCGCACAAAAGAGAATAAAAGCGAAGCAGTTGGTCAGTTATATACCACCGGTCTCTTTCTTCTTGCTGCCGGTTTGGTTTACAGCATATATCTGCCAATAAACAAACCGATGTGGACAGGATCATACGTACTCTACGCAGGCGGTTGGGCAACTCTGATGCTCTCTTTCTTTATATATTTTATTGACATAAAAGGTAAGGAGAAGATATTCAAGCCGTTTAAGGCGCTGGGTATGAATCCGTTGTTCGCATTCGTGATGGCAGGTGTATTTGCCAAGATGCTCGGAAGAGTTATCAAATGGAGCACAGTTGTACTGAACGACGACGGAACTTTTTCGGAAAAAACTGTTTCGGCATCAACTTGGTTTTACAACCACGTATGCGTCGCCTTGTTGGGGAACAATGAATTCGGTTCACTATTGTTTGCACTTATTTACGTTGCAATATTTACATCAATGGCAATGTTCCTCTACAAGAAGAAAATCATAATTAAGCTCTGATGCCTTATATAGGTTTATTATCGGACACACACTCTTACTTCGACGACAACTTGAAAGAGTTCTTCAAAGATGTCGATGAAATATGGCATTGCGGCGATTTCGGAAACGCAAAAGTTTCCGATACGATTGCTGCATTCAAACCTCTCAAAGGAGTTTACGGAAATTGTGATGGTACCGAAGTGAGGCTCAGGCATCCTTTAGTGCAGATATTTGATATAGATGGCATTAAAGTTCTGATGATTCACATCGGCGGCTACCCCGGTCGTTACGACAAAACAGCATTTAATCTTATAAACGCACACCGGCCAAAGCTCTTTTTATGCGGGCATTCACACATTTTAAAAATCATTTACGATAAATCCAATGACATGCTCACCGTCAACCCGGGTGCCGCCGGAATCGAAGGCTTTCATACAGTAAGGACAGCAGTCAGATTCAGAATCGATAACGGCGAAATTACCGATATGGAAGTTGGTGAATGGAAAAGAAACTAATCAAACTCACAAAATACGATGAAAAAACTAATAATAATTTCATTAGCAATAATGATTTCCTCTTCGGGAATGTTCAGCCAGAACAAGCCCATTACTGAAGCCAATTATGATCTGGCTGCCAGATTCTCTGCCAAAAAAGTAGGCAAGATGGTATTTTCTACAGCAATACAACCTAGATGGTTTAAAAATTCGGACCAATTCTGGTACACTTATCAAACACCCAAAGGTACCTTCTACTACATAGTTAACCCTGCCACAGGGTCAAAGAGATTACTTTTTGACAATGCAACGCTAGCTGCACAATTGACAGCAATTGTTAAAGATCCGTTTGATGCTCAAAATATTCCTATTGACAAACTAAAATTAGTTGACGACAAGAAATTTACATTCGAAATAAAGAGCACTCTGGACATTGACTCAAAAGATGAAAAAACAGGGAAGCCTAAAAAAGAGAAAAAAATATTCGGGTTTGAATATGACATAGCATCAAATCAACTTACCGAAGTAAAAGATTACAAATCCGACAAACCATACCCAAGATGGGCTAGCGTTTCGCCCGACAAAAAGTATGTAGTTTACTCAAAAGAGTTCAACTACTACTGGATGGATATGGCTAATTTCGAAAAAGCACGAAAAAACGAAGAGGACACAACAATTGTTGAACACCAAATCACAAAAGAGGGAACAAAAGATTTCAGTTTCGGATCGGGCAATACCGACCCTTATGCCGAAGCAAAAGACCTCAAAAAGCGATATCCTGCTTTTATACAATGGTCTCCCGATTCAAAATACTTCTCTTTTGTAAGGACCGATGAGAGCAGAGTCAAAGATTTATGGGTTGTAGATGTTTTGGCAGAACCCAGACCAAAACTTGAAACATACAAATATCAAATGCCCGGCGAAACAGGGTCACCGGTAGAACACCTCTACATACTATCATTAGAAGACATGAAGTATAAGGAGATTAAGACAAAAGCCTACAAAGACCAGGATGTAAGAATCCAAAGTACACCAAGATTACAAAAAAACATGTCTGACGAATTGGCACCAAACGTATGGCTTGGAACCGAAAAGGGATTTTACGCATGGAGAATAAGCCGCGACATGAAACGATGGGACCTCTGTTATGCAGCAATAGGTTCAGATTCCCTCAAAGTTATTGTTAAAGAGCAGATGAACACCTACGTTGAGACAAGACCCACAAAACTCGTAAACAACGGAAAAGAGATTATCCATTGGTCGGAGAGAACCGGATGGGCACATCTATATCTTTATGACGAAAACGGAAATCTTAAAAATCCTATTACTTCGGGTGAGTTCCATGTAGAGAACATCACAGCCGTAGATGAAGTTGCCAGAGTCGTTTATTTTACCGCAAATGCAAAGGAACCGGGCGAAAACCCTTACTATACACATCAATATAGAGTAAATTTTGACGGAACAGGACTAAAGGTTCTTAACTCCGGAAACTTTAACCACGAAGCTATCAGCAGCGATAACGGAAAATACTTTGTAGACAACTTCTCAAGAGTCGACACAACACCTGTATCGGCACTGTACAACAACGCCGGACAACAAATCATGCAACTTGAAAAGGCCGATTTCTCAGTTCTTTTTGCAGCAGGGTATAAATTCCCCGAAATATTCACAATCAAAGCAGGTGACGGTGTAACCGATTTATATGGAGTAATGTACAAACCTTTCAATTTTGACTCAACAAGAAAATACCCTATTATCGAATATGTATATCCCGGACCTCAGACTGAAGCAGTGAATGCTTCATGGACAAAATCAATGGACAGGATAGACAGACTTGCTCAAATCGGATTTATTGTAATAACCGTAGGAAACAGAGGAGGTCACCCGTCAAGATCGAAATGGTATCATAACTATGGTTACGGAAACCTCAGAGATTACGGACTGGAAGATAAAAAAGTTGCAGTAGAGAGACTTGCAGCTATGTATCCATTTATCGACATTAACAAAGTTGGTATCCATGGTCACTCAGGCGGAGGCTTTATGTCAACTGCAGCAATTCTCACATATCCCGATTTCTTTAAAGTAGCAGTTTCCAATGCGGGAAACCACGAAAACAACATCTATAACCGCTGGTGGAGCGAGCAACACAATGGTGTTCTGGAAGTTGTGAGCGAAAAAAACGATACCACATTTAAATACACAATCGACAAGAACACGCAATTAGCCAAAAATCTTAAAGGAAGATTACTGCTTATTTGCGGCGACATCGATAATAATGTTCACCCGGGCAATACAATCCGAATGGTAAATGCACTGATAAGAGCAAACAAACGATTTGATATGCTTTTACTTCCGGGTCAAAGACACAGTTTCGGCGACATGACCGAATATTTCTTCTGGAAAATGAGCGATTATTTCTCAAAATATTTAATCGGCGATTCAAGAGATGAAGTGGAAATTCCTCAACTGAATAATAATTAGCTCTCTAAAAAAAGGGTTAATCCAACAGTATAATTATATAATTTATTTTATCTTTGTAAATAGAATTAATATCTAAAACAATGAAACTAAGAAAAATTACACTTTTATTACTTGCTAACATTGTAAGCTTAGGTCTTTTAGCCGAAGGCTATCAGCTAAATCTTCAAAGCTCTAAACAATTAGGTATGGGGCATTTGGGAGCAGCCCTTAAACTCGGAGGTGAAAGTATGCTTTTCAATCCTGCGGGTATGGCATTTATGACTAATAAATCTGAATTATCACTTGGTGTAAACGGAGTGTTATTAAAAGTTAAATATAGCGCAGGAACAACCACTGCATATACACAAAACCCAATGGGTACTCCTATTTACGGATACTACAGTGTTAAAATTGCAAAAAATCTGGTTGCAGGTGTAAGTATAACAAACCCTGCCGGCAACTCACTGGTTTGGGGCGACAACTGGGCTGGTGCTTTACTTATACAGGACATTGAACTTAAAGCTTTCTCAGTACAACCTACAATAGCATGGAAAGTTGGAGAAAAATTAAGTATAGGAGCAGGTCTTATGGTAAACTTCGGTGATTTCAGCATCTCTAAAGGTCTGATTCCAATCGGAGGTCTTTCGCAAATTGCTACTGCAGTTTCTACTTTAGCTCCGGTTATCAACTATTATAAAAGTTCAGTTCCCGTTAGTTTGAATCTTAGCGGTAAAACAACTACAAGCTATGGTTTTAACGTAGGTATTCTTTACGAACCTATCCCTCAATTATCTATTGGTGTTTCGTATCGTTCAAATGTAGATATGTCAGTAGAAGACGGCAAAGCTACAGTGAAGTATGTTGGTCCTGCAATGAAAAACGTTATCGTTACAGCTGCCGGTATAACAGCTTTACCTCAAGCAACAAGAGACGCTTTTAACGGTATCCTTGCTCTCGATAACGCAGGTTTTAAAGTTTCCCTTCCTCTTCCTTCGGATCTTAAAGTCGGTGTTGCATACAAACCAACAAGCTGTTTTACTGTATCAGGCGAAATTGACTATGTAGGATGGAGCAAATACGACAAACTAACATTTGATTTCAACACTCTACCAGATAGTGAGATGACCAAAAACTGGAAAAACACTCTTACTTACAGAGTAGGTGCAGAATATGTTGCAACTGAAAAAGTTACTGCACGTTTCGGTATCATTTACGACAAAACTCCTGTTGATGTTGCTTACTATAACCCTGAAACTCCTGGTGCAAACAAATTCAGCATTACAACCGGTTTCACATTTACTCCTTGTGATATGTTAGATATCGACTTCGGACTTCAATACCTAAACGGAAAGAAGATTACCGGAACTTCGGCACTTGGAACAGCAACTTTTGTAGGTACTTACAAAACACTTGCTTTAATTCCTTCATTAGGAGTGAAGTTTAAATTCTAAAATTGTATTTTTGCATAGTTTTTAAAAGCTATGCCAAATATTTTAGATGTAAATAGTTTCTTAGAGAGAGCAAAAGCTCTTCCAATTATAGATGTAAGGTCCCCGGCCGAATATGAGCACGCTCATATTCCCGGGGCCTTTAATTTACCCCTTTTCAATAATGAAGAGAGGGCCGTTGTGGGAACTTATTACAAACAGAGAGGACGTGTTCCGGCTGTTCAAAAGGGGCTTGAATTTGTCGGCCCCAAATTAAAGGAGTTTACAAAATTTGCTCAAAATTTAAATTCTCAGGAGGTGCTTGTGCATTGCTGGCGAGGTGGAATGAGGAGTTCGGCAATGGCGTGGCTGTTTGAAACAATAGACCTCAAATGTTATCTGCTTAAAGGGGGCTATAAAGCTTATCGTAATTATGTTCTGGATACCTTCGCCGACAATTACAGGATTCTTTTGCTTGGTGGTCCTACAGGTGCGGGTAAGACCGAAATCTTACAAAAGTTGAAAGAGGCGGGCGAACAGGTTATCGATCTGGAGGGTCTGGCCAATCACAAAGGCTCGGCATTTGGAGCTTTAGGGCAAATAAGCCAGCCAACAAACGAGAATTTTGAGAATATTCTTAGTGCCCAATTAAGTGCAGTTGACAAAACAAAAATCTTATGGCTCGAAGATGAGAGCCGCAATATCGGCAAGGTACCGCTACCGCAAATGTTGTGGAATCAAATGAGAAATTCTCCTCTTATTATGATTAATACAGGTTATGAAACTCGTTTAGAGAGGTTAATAAGAGATTATACGAATTTCCCTAAAGAGGAGATACTTGCATCTGTAATGAAACTCGAAAAACGTCTTGGGTTCGATAACTGTAAATTTGCATTGGAAATGTGCAATAACGACAATCTGTCCGGTGCGGCAAAAATCTGCCTTGACTATTACGACAAAGCATATATGTATCAACTATACACCCGCTTTGGTCAAGATTTGAAAGGGATTAACAAGATTGACCTCGACAGCCTGAACGTTGATAATTCGATTTCTAAAATCTTGGAGGTGGCCAAGACAATCGAGTTTGAAACAAATCGACAATAATTTGAAGCCATTCAAAATTAAACGACAATTAATTTTTAATAAATATCTTACAAATAAATATCCGTCCAAATGGAAAAGAGCAAAACATCAATTTTTATTACAAAATACGGAATGGGTACAGCTCCCGACGAACTCTCTCTCCTGTTGCTTAAGAACTATTTAACTCTGCTTAAATCGGAGAACCGTATTCCTGCATACATCTGCCTTTATGCCGATGGCGTTAAATGTGCCTGCACGGGCTCTCCTGTTATTGAGGAGTTCAAAGTGCTTGAAGAGGCAGGAGCAAAAATTTTTATTTGTAAGACTTGTCTCAATTTTTATAACATTATTGATGCCGTTGAGGTTGGAAACACCGGTACAATGATGGATATTATGGAGATTCAGCATCACAGTAAATTGCTTATTAATTTATAAAATCGCAAATGGATCAAATAAAACTTACACAATTCAGCCCGGGGGCAGGGTGCGGATGTAAAATTTCGCCCGCCGATTTGGAAGAGATTCTTAAGGGCAGTCGTTCTGCAATGGAGTTCAAAAGTCTTCTTGTGGGAAATGAGAGCAAGGACGATGCGGCGGTTTTTGAAATAGAGGGTGGTAAAGCAATTATAAGTACTACCGATTTTTTTACACCTATTGTCGATAACCCTTTCGACTTCGGAAGAATATCTGCCACAAATGCCATTTCCGATATTTATGCAATGGGTGGTAAGCCGCTTATGGCTATTGCAATTCTCGGGTGGCCTTTGGAAAAACTCTCTAAGGAGACGGCGGCAGAGGTTGTAAACGGGGCAAGAAGTGTGTGCGACAAGGCCGGTATTCCGCTTGCCGGTGGCCACAGCATCTCAATTTCGGATCCTATTTTCGGACTGGCTGTAACGGGAATTGCCGACTCAAATATAATTAAGAAGAACAGCGGAGCGAAAGAGGGTGATGCCCTTTTTCTTACAAAACCAATAGGTATTGGACTTATTACAACTGCCGAGAAGTATAGTATTGCTTCGGAACAAGATAAAGCTAAAGCGCTGGAGTTAATGACAACTCTCAACAGTGCAGGCGAAAAGCTGGCACTTATTAACGGGGTAAATTCTATTACCGATGTAACCGGATTCGGCCTTGCCGGTCATGCCCTTGAGATGGCTCAGGGAAGTGGTCTGTGCGCTAAAATCGATTTCAAATCAATCCCAATATTCGGGCAACTGGATTACTACATTGAGCAGGAGGCTGTGCCGGGTGGTACTTTCCGAAACTTCGCGAGCTACGGAACTCATATATCTGCAATAACCGACCGTCAAAAAAAGATAATTTGTGACCCTCAGACAAGTGGAGGGCTACTTGTTTCAGTATCAGCCGAGAGCATTGAGCAAGTAACGGATTTATCGGCGGCAGATGGGTTTGAGCTGCACAGGATAGGCACTATGAGCAGGAAAACTTCTCAATTTAGTCTGGAAATTTATTAACTTTCGACTCCACTAACAAAACTATTATAATGAAAAAACTAATTCTGGTATTAACCACTTTTTGTTTGGCACTTACACTTCAGGGCCAGAAAATTTTACCCGGGGCAGAATCTGTAAATGAGTATCTGCCTTTGATAAAAGGGAAAAAGGTTGCTATCCTTACCAATCAGACAGGAATCATTGGAAAAAGCAATCTCGTTGACTCTCTCCTTGCTTTAAAAGTAAACATTGTGGCTATAATGTCGCCCGAACATGGTTTCAGAGGCGATGCCGACGCTGGTGAACATGTTTCAAGTTCAGTTGATGCCAAAACCGGCATTCCTATTAAATCGCTTTATGACGGGAATACAGGCAAACCTTCTTCGGAACTTATTAAGGAGATCGATGTTTTGATTTTTGACCTTCAGGATGTGGGAGTCAGATTCTACACATATCTTACTACAATGGCCAGAATGATGGAGGCTGTTGCCGAAAACGGCAAGAAGATGATTGTTTTGGACAGACCAAACCCTATCGGATTTTATGTTGACGGACCGATTCTCGATATGAAATTTAAATCGGGTGTAGGCTGGTTGCCAATTCCAACAGTTCACGGAATGACTTTAGGCGAACTCGCTATGATGATTAACGGCGAAAAGTGGCTTGCCAACGGTGTTCAGTGCGATGTTACCGTTATTAAATGCAAGAATTATACTCACGCGAGTATGTACCAACTGCCTGTTAAGCCATCTCCTAATCTTCCAGATATGAGGTCAATATACCTCTACCCTTCTACCTGCTATTTTGAAGCTACTCCTCTCAGTCTTGGGCGCGGCACCGATAAAGCATTTCAGATGTACGGCCACCCTAACATGAAAGGATACAGCTACTCATTTACGCCGCGCAGCATACCTGGAGCAAAAACTCCTCCTCAACTTGACAGATTGTGCTACGGAGTAGATTTGACAAAGACACCTTCAATTGAAGAGATCAACGCAAAAGGAATTAACCTGGAGTATGTGATTGATGCATATAAAAACCTTAACCTCGACGATTTCTTTTTCAGAAACTCATTCGAAAAACTCATTGGCCGCGACTATGTAAGGAAGATGATTATGGAGGGCAAGAGTGCAGCCGAAATCAAGGCTATGTGGGCAGATGATGTTAAAAAGTTCAAAGAACAGAGAAAGCCATATTTACTCTATCCTGAAAAATAGAGTAAACTAAATACAGAAATCTAAGATTCCTTTTTTAGAAAGAAATTAAACGGGAATCGTCTGGCTGAACAGATATTTTCACTTTGAGTGTTTCGGGTGGAAGTATCTGTTCAATTTTTTCGGGCCATTCAATTAAACAGAGATACCCCGACTCAAAGAACTCCTCAATCCCAATATCGAATGCCTCAACCGGCTTTTCAATCCTATAAAAATCGAAGTGGAACAGAGGCAACCCATCTGCACTTCTGTATTCATTAATAAGAGTAAATGTAGGACTGTTAACACCGTCACTCACTCCTAAAACCTTACAAAGAGCTTTAATAAAAGTGGTCTTACCTGCTCCCATCTTGCCATAAAAAGCAATAATTTTGTAATCGCCAATCTGATTTAAAAACTCCTCTGCACCCCTCTCCAGCTCATCAATACTATTAATCGATATATTTTTCATATTCCCAAACACTTCAAAAAATAATGCCGAAAGATATTAATTCTTTCCATAATTGATAAATTTTATATTAATAAATGTCTTTTCAAGCCATTCTCATTTAAGTTGTAAAAGAAAAGAATTTTGACAGAGTAGGAACTACATATTTCACTATTCCACTGAATATTCCAATCATAAGACTTGCAGAAGTTTATCTGATTTACGCCGAAGCATGTGTTAAAACAACCGACAATGTTAATGCAAGACTATATTTGAACAAGGTCAGGATAAGAGCAGGATTGCCCGAAAATTTGACAGACAGTGGCGATGCACTCTATGAAAAAATACTTCAAGAAAGAAGATTTGAATTAGCTATGGAGAGCGACCGATTCTACGATCTAATCAGAACCGGAAAAGCAGCACAAGCATTTACAGACCCACAGTTTCTGGCAAACCCTACAAAACAAAATGCCGTATGGAAACCGGGTAAGAGCGAACTCCTGCCAATTCCTCAGGCAGAAATCGATAATAGCAATGGTAACATTGTTCAGAACCCACTTTAGGTTAATATGATTTTATGATGATTACCGGCAGCAAAATACTGCCGGTAATTTTTCATAATAATGAAGACCCACTTCACAACGTTTTGAGAAAATTTTGAACAGGATAAATGCTTATCGCATATCCACCACCAGGTGCAGATGTTTGTGTTAATTTGCTTTTACTTGTAACCTCAATTTTACGAATTTCGTAAGCAAGAGGATTAGTTTTATAGTCGGCTCCTTTGGCGTCGGAGTATATTGTTGCAACATATTTTTTACCCGGGGTTAGAAAATCAAATGAGATATTAGAAGTAAATCCCTTCTCCCCGCAAACATTTCCTACAAACCAGTTTTCGGTGCCTTTGGCTTTTCTGGCAACAGTAATATATTCACCCGGTTCAGCTTCGAGATACTTACTGTCATCCCAGTCAAGTGCCACATCCTTAATAAACTGGAAAGCATCGGAGAATCTGTTGTAATTCTCAGGCAGGTCAGCTGCCATTTGGAGAGGGCCGGGCATTGTAACATAGAGCGCAAGTTGATTGGCAAGGGTTGAATTTGCGTGAGATGTATTTCCCGGGTTAATCTTGGCAATATCCATCTCAAACAACCCCGGTGTGTAATCCATAGGACCACCAATGAGTCTTGTAAACGGAAGTATAGTTACATGGTTCGGCTTACTTCCGCCAAAAGCCTGATATTCAGTTCCTCTTGCCGACTCATTACCAATCATATTGGGGTAAGTACGACAAAGTCCTGTCGGTCTTACTGCCTCATGCGCGTTAACCATAATCTTATAATCGGCAGCCTTTGTGACTGCATACAGATAGTGGTTGTTGAGCCATTGTCCGTAGTGGTGTTCACCTCTTGGAATAATGTTCCCGACATATCCGCTCTTAACGGCATTATACCCGTTTTCTACCATAAATTTGTAGGCAGTATCGAGTTGTCTCTCGTAATTTCTTACCGAAGACGATGTTTCGTGGTGCATAATCATTTTAACACCCTTTTCGGCAGCATATTTTTGAAGCTCCTTCACATCAAAATCGGGATACGGAGTAACAAAATCAAAAACATAGTCCTTAGAGTTTCCGAACCAATCTTCCCAGCCTACATTCCATCCCTCAACAAGAACAGCATCAAAACCGTTTTTTGCAGCAAAATCGATAAGTTCCTTAACATGAGCGGTGTTCGCACCATGCCTTCCGTTAGGTTTGACCTTAGAGTAATCGGTTACACCAAGCTGAACACTCGGGAGGTCGTCAGTATAAGCCCAGGTACTTTTACCTGTAATCATCTCCCACCACACACCAACATATTTCACAGGTTTAATCCACGAAACATCCTCAATTTTACAAGGCTCATTCAAATTTAGGGTTATATTGGAGGCCAATATATCCCTGGCGTCGTTACTCACGATAACTGTCCTCCAGGGGCTGGTGCAAGGGGTTTGCAGATGCCCTTTATTTCCCTGTGCGTCGGGCGTAAGCCACGATTCAAAAATAAAATTCTTATCGTCAAGGTTAAGGCTCATGCAGGAGTAGTTTACAAGAGCCGCTTCGTGCAGATTGATATAGAGTCCGTCGTCGGTTTTAAGCTGTAGTGCGGTTTGAACACCGGTAGGCGAGAACGGAGTCTGCGATGCATTTGGCGTTATAGCCTTAGGCATAAGTTTACGAATCTCCGAGAGGCGGGAGAGAGTATAATCATACTCCTGAGTATCATAATCACCGGGAATCCAGTTGGCTGTATGGTCTCCAGTCATTGCAAACTGAGTATGCTCCTCCTTTATAACAAAATATACAAGGTTTTTTTGTTGAGGAAACTCATATCTGAATCCCAACCCGTCGTTAAACAATCGGAAACGAACCGAGATCAGCCTTTGTGTAGACTTTTGATTTAACTCTACAAACAACTCATTGTAATTGTTTCGGATATTTTTTGTCTGACCCCATACAGGCTGCCAGGTTTCGTCGAATGTGCTTTGTGCCGATTTGATTAATTCAAATCCGCTATATAGATTCTGTTTTTTAGCATCCCCTTCAGGAGAGGCAACAGCTGGTGCAAAGTTGTCAAAATCGCGATGAACACCCTCTGGTGCAAGTTCAATACCCAATTTACTCGGCTTAATTACCGCTTTACCATTGTAAAAAAGTGAGTATTGTGGAGTACCCTCTGCGGAGAGTTCAAATTTCATCTCAAGTTTTCCGTCCGGAGATTTTAATGTCTGGACTCCTGTGTTCAATGTCTGTGCATTTAAAGTCTGCAAACAGAACACCAGAGTAGTTGCTAACATTAAGAAAACAGACTTCTTTGGTAAAAAATTCATGATATTAATTTTAATTATATATTATTTAAATTATTCTAATTCAAGGATATATATTCCTTTAGCAGGTATTAAAAAATTGTTATCCAATTTAATAATTTTGCCTGAAGTAACATCTTTTCCGGTTTTGCAGCTGCCTGTTACCTCTCGGTATTTAAGCGGGTTAATAGTTTTAGGTGTGTTGTCGCCATTCATAATTACCAGCACTCTGCTGTTATCTTTAATGCGGGCATAGACATAGCAGTTGTTATTATACTCATCGGGTGCATAGTGGATCAGCTCACCCTCGGTAACCGCTTTGTTTGATTTTCTCCAGGTAAGCAGCGATTTTAAATAATTGAAGGCCTCATTCTGAACATCTGTACGCCCACTCTCTTTAAAAGAATCTATTTTATCATCTGCCCAGCCGCCGGGATAATCCTTGCGAAGCATACCATCGCCCTCGCTTTTCTCTCCGTACATTAAAATTTCGGTGCCGTAGTAGAGTTGAGGTATTCCTCTGGTTGTAAGAATTAATCCGAATGCCTGTTTGAATCTGTCGAGGTTTGGCTCATCCTTTTTTACGAAACGGCTGAGGTCGTGATTGTCCAAAAAGACAAGTATATTTTTGGTGTCATTATACAGATAGTCTTGTGCGATAACTTCGTAGATTTTACGGAGATTGAATCTTTTCGCGGTATCCGCCGGAAAAGCATCTGCACAGGTGAGCATCATGGTAAAGTCCATGATGGTTTTGAGGTTGGTCTCTTTTGGATTGACCTTTGAGTTGTGCTGCCACCATGGAAGTGAGTACCAGGCCTCTCCAACTATGTTGAAATGAGGGTATTCGCTCTCAACTCTTTTGCACCATCTGGCGAGGAAATCGAAATCTACATAGGGGTGTGTGTCGTGGCGGATTCCGTCAATTCGGGCGTATTCAATCCACCAGATGCTGTTTTGTATGAGATAATCTGCTAAAAGAGGATTTCTCTGGTTCAGGTCGGGCATTGACTCAACAAACCAGCTGTCGGTCATAGCCCTCTTTTCTGAAAGTGGTGCGTGGGTGTCGGCAATTGCAAAATTGTTGTGAGTTGTGGGAACAAATCCCTCCTGATGGTTAAGCCAGTCTTTGTCGGGCAGATCCTTCATCCACCAATGGTAACTGCCGCAGTGGTTAAAGATCATATCCATGACCATCTTCATCCCTCGCTTATGAATATCTGCAATGAGGTTGCGGTAATCTTCGTTGCTCCCGAACCTTTGGTCTACTTTATAGTAATCTGTTGTAGCGTAACCGTGGTAAGACTTATACCTGTTTTCCGGCATTTTATTCTCCAGAACCGGATTTAGCCAGATAGCTGTAACTCCAAGATTTTTAATGTAATCCAAGCGTTTTTGAATTCCTTGGAAATCACCTCCGTGCCTTCCGAAAGAGTCACTTCGGTCAACAATATCCTCTCCCCAGTTATCGTTAGAAGTATCTCCGTTTGCAAACCTGTCGGGCATAATGAGGTAAAGAACATCTTTTGAGTCAAAACCCTCAGCCCCTTCTCTCTGCTCCCTATTCAGAAGCTTGTACTCCTGCAAAATATTTGTTCCTTCACCCGTAAACCTCAGTTTTAGTGTGCCGGGCTTTGCCGTGTTTCCTATTTTGAGGTAAATAAACAGGTAATTTTGATTGCTGCTTTTAACTGTTTTTGTGATTGTAACATCCGGATACTGGTCTAACTTAACAATGCAATTTCCAATCCCGGGACCGTATACCATAATTTGAAGTTCAGGACTTTTCATTCCTGCCCACCAAAACGGAGGCTCAACTCTGGAAATTTGAGCAGCAGATATACCAGCGCTTAAGCTTGTAAAAAAAATTATTAATATGATTAGTCTTCTCATTGTTCGAAATATAGTCGGTATTCACCGGGTGAAAGGGTTATATTTTCGGTTGCAGAGTTTGTTGTTATGGTGTTGCCTGTAAAGTAATCGCGCCAAATGGCAGCTTTCCCGAAGTTTACACTTTTTGTTACCTGAGCAACATCGAAATTGGCCATTGAGACAACCCACTTGCCGTTTCCGTTTAGTGAAACATACTTGAAGTTGTTACGTAAATCGACTGAGTAACTGGATGTGGTAAAAATTGATTCGCTCACTCTTAAATTAAACATGGCCGAAAAAACATCATGAAGGGCTTTTCTTTCGGCCATATCATAATAGTCCCATCTTACAGGTTTCTTTTCAAGGCGTCCATCTTCCATTGATGAGCCGAGTTTATAATCATATCCAAGCTCCCCAAATTGCCAAATCATCTTTGGACCGGGCAGAGAAAAGAGAATCACTGCTGCAGCCTTGCTCCTCTGTAATCCAACAGGAATCTGCTTTACATCATAACCTGTTACACTTTTGCCATACTGCTCGTTTTTATACATTATCCGCTCTTCATCGTGGCTCTCCATATACGCAACCAGATTCGGGATATTCCATCCCCTTTGTTTGTACGAGGCCCATGAGATATCACCCTTTAAGGCTGTGCCGTTCTGCTCCTCTCCCCACCCCATGGTTGCTTCGTTCATGCTATAGTTTATGTTGCCCCAAAGCATAATACCATATTCGGCAAGCTCCTTCTCTTCGCTGTTGTCGGTCAGATGCTCAAATATTACAATGGCATCACTCTTCCTCTTTTTGATTTCAGAGACCATTCTCTCCAAAATTGCAATTCTTGAGGCGTCATAAGCCTGTCCGTCACCAGATGTATTGGTAAACCCTTTAGTAAAGTCAAACCTGAAGCCATCAATTTTATACTCTTTAATCCAGTAACTGCACACACTGTCTACAAACTGCTTTGTGTACAGGCTCTGGTGGTTAAAATCATATCCCCAGGAATATGATGTATTTGGAGAATTTACATTGTACCATGGATTATCTGCCGAAACCTTACTTCCGCTCATATACATTTTTACAAGAGGACTCTCACCGTAACTGTGGTTGAGAACCATATCCATTATCACGGCAATTCCGTTGGTGTGGCAGAGATCAATGAACGATTTATAATCGGTTGCAGTACCGTATGCTTTATCCGGGGCAAAGTAGAATGAAGGGTTGTATCCCCAACTGTCATTTCCCTCAAATTCATTGAATGGCATTAGCTCTATAGCATTTACCCCTAAAGACTTAATATATGGAATCTTCGCCTTAACTCCGTTTATGCTGCTTTGTTCTGTAAAATCCCTTATGAGAATCTCATAAATATTAAGCTTTTGTTTATCAGTTACCGAAAAATTGGTCACACTCCAGGAGTAGTTGTCAACAGCAGTAGATACAGTCATGGCAATACCTGTTGTTTTACCTGCCGGGTAGCTGATGAGACCGGGGTATATTGTTGAAGATATTTGGGAATCGTAAGTAGGGTCAGAAATTTTTTTGGCGTAAGGATCTGCAATTCGTATTGAATTATCAATCAGGTATTGGCAGATATACTCCTTCCCTGGCACTAAATTGCCGATTTTAATCCAAAACCTGTCGCCGCTCTTTTTCATTTTGTAATTATCGGAAACAATCCAGTTGTTAAAATCTCCGATGAGATATACGGATTGTTTCTTTGGAGCAAATAGTACAAACGCAAGAGAGTCGTTGCTTATTGTGGTTATTCCGTCACGATAAATGAGTGTCTGAGGAGGTGTTGAGGTTCCCGGCACATCGCTTTTCTGGCACGAAAAAACGAGGAGCAAAAACAAAAGGGAGAGCAGATTTTTGGGCATAACGATTTGATAATTAGAAAGGTGAATAGTAGCAAGCCACTATTCACCTTAAATAAACTTATTGAATTGTTCCGGTTCCGGCATTGAAGTCAAGAGTGACTACTTTGCCTGCGGCAACAGTAACTCTCGCCTGATCACCGCCATTACCGCGATAAGCAATTTGTCCGCTTAGTATTACGAACTCCATTCTCCACCAGTCACCACCAATAGTTGAGTTTGTTGAATTTGCATACAATCTCAATTCTCCTGACCCGGTAGTTGTAATTCTCATTTTGTTTCCAACAACTGAGAGAGGGTATTGACCTGTATTCCAGCCGCCGAAGCAGTCACCCATACCGTAAACCTTTGCAGGTTCAATGGTTATTTTATTGATTGTATAGTCAATGAACACGCTGTACATACCGGCGGCAGATACAAACGCGTTGCCGTCATGAGTTGTAAATCCGACATCTGTACCAAGTGAGAAGAAGTCTCCGTTCCATGCCTTAACGGTACACCATTTGAAGCCGTTGGATGGATTACTGAAGTATCTCACGCACCAGAAGAGTCCCTCTTTACCATTAACCGGTGTAAGTTCGGCTATTCCGGGCGATCCCCAGTCCCATGAACCAAACTCTGAACCAATCATATATACATGATCGGGGTAGAGAGGTTTGAATGGAGTGATGCTCACAGGTAGTACCAAAGAGGTCACTGCATCGTATTTAGAGCTGATAGAGGCCTTAAGTGTAAAGTTTACACTGGCAGTAACATTCGGTTGAAATCCGAGCTGTATGAGCTGTTTGTTAAGGTCTTCAAGTTTCACGTCCAGTGAGTCGCCAAAACCCGATGAAACAAGTACAGGGGTAGATGTGCCTTTACTGGCATATAGAGTATATTCTATTGCAGCCGGTACCCCGAAATCTGCTTTATTCCACTTAAATGTGGTTGTGCTTTTAAGGTTATCAAGGGTAATCACAATTGCACTATGAGTTTTGAGTGAAGGAGCAGTAACCTGATCGGTAGGCAGCACCTTGTACATATCCTGATCCTTGTCGCAAGCAGTAAATGCTAATGCGAAAAGAGATAATAATAGGCTGATTCTCTTCATTTTTGTAGAATTTTAATAATTAGCATTTTGTTTTAAATTCGGATTAGCCATCAAATCGGTTGATGGTATAGGGAAGAGGTTAAAGTGGCTGTCGACTGAACGGCCTGCCTGAACACCGCCTTTCCATTCCCATATGTAGTTAGCAGTTGTAAATTTATTATATCGAATAAGGTCGGTTCTTCTGAATCCTTCCCAGTACAGCTCTCTGCCCCTTTCGTCAAGAATAAAATCGGAGGTCATCTGAGAGTCGCTAATTGTTCCTGCATTTGCTCTTGTGCGCAGATTATTTATATATGTGAGCGCCTGACTTCTTGATCCGCCGGTTCCACCGCGTACAACCGCCTCTGCGTAAATAAGATACATTTCAGCTAATCTGAAGAGTGGGAAGTCGTTATCTGCAAACTCAACATCCGATCCGTAAATAGGATTGGCAGGAGTAGAGGCAGCCTTAATATTCCTGAATTTATAAGTTGCCAGTCCGTATGGATACTCTTTTACATGTTCTCCGATAGCCGGATTAGCACCTACAAACAAAAACCTCTTGTCATTGGCCCCGAATTTATCGGTAAACTCTTTTCTTGCTCTGTATCCGCTCCAGTTTGCATTACTGAATATACCGTAGTGAATGAGTTTGTTCTTGTAAGTGGTTTGATAATCACCGTTTGAACCGCAGTTAATCAGGAATGTAACTCCACCGTAAAGACGTGTATTTTTACCATCATAATTAATTGAGAGAATTACCTCATTGTTGTTTAAATTGTTATCTGCAAGGAAGAGGTGTTCGTAGTTACCCATAAGAGTGTAACCTCCGTCAATAGCATTTTTACTATATGTAATTGCTTCTGACCATTTTGCAGTTCCGGTATAAACTTCGGCATTAAGGTATAATCTTGCCAACAGCGCATTGGCTGCACCTTTATCTGCCCTGCCATACTCATTGGTTTTAGCTGCCTTAAGGTCTGTTCCGTTTATCAAATCAATAAGCTCGCTCTCTACATAGCTGAACAGATCGGCTCTTTTAATTTGTTTCGGGAGTATACCGAATGCGTCATTTTCTGTAATAAATGGAGGATTTCCAAAGATATCCATCAATACCCAATAGTCAAAAGCACGGAGAAAACGGGCCTCTGCGCGGAATGACTTAATTTCGGTAATTTGAGCATCGGTAAATCCTTTACCGGCACCTTCGTCTTTGGTATTTTTCAGAAACTCGTTGGCATACATTATTTGAAGGATACATTTGTCATAAAGACCAACTGTAAATTTACCGTCAGATGTAAAATTGATATAGTTTAGCTCCGGAACGCCTGCGTCATCCCACAAACAGTGAGCCTCGTCTGTAGGCATCTCCTGGTGGTTAAAATAGTCACGAAGGAAATCTGCATTACTTCCCTCATCAAGTCCAACTACATCGGGTTTACCGGCCGGGCCCTGATTACCTGACAGAGTGTAACCTGCATATATTTTGGCAACGGCAGATTTGTATCCGTCGAAGGTTGAATATACCTGGAGTGTTGTATTGTCATTTGCCGGGAATCTGTCCAGGTCTTTCATACAAGATGTCAAACCGGTAATTGATAATGACAGCAACAGTAATATGGTGTAAAATCTATATTTTTTCATTTTTATACTATTAGAAATTTAAGCTTAGACCCAAACTGAATGTTCTTGGATTAGGATAGAAGTTATTATCTATACCTCCTGCAATCTCAGGGTCGATTCCATTGTATTTAGTAATAGTAAATACATTTTGGATAGACAAATTGAGTTTAACACTTGCAGTATTTGAAATTTTACCAAAGTCGTATGCTGCCTGCAGATAATCCATCTTAAGGAATGATGCGTTTTGGATGTAGTAGTCAGAGAGGAGCTGTCTTGTAAAGAATCCTGTATTATTGATATCTTTTACCGTGTTCATCAGGAAGTTGTTCGGATTGAGAGTCTGAGAGTAGTTACCCAGGTCTGAGTTAACATTGTTGTAAGCATAATTTCCGATACTTGCTCTTAATGAAGTCGCAAAAGACCATTTTTTATAATTTACAGATGTGTTGAATCCCATGAAAGTAACCGGTTCAGGAGATTTATAGTGGTAAAGATCGCCATCGTCCAGTCTTCCGTTTCCGTTAAGGTCGGCGTATGCACCCTCGATAGGCTTTCCGTTAGGGTCGTAGAGCTGTTTGTAAACATAGAAAGTATTAGGAGAGTATCCTACCGATTGAATTTGAATAGTATTACTTGTACCGCCTGAAATACTTCCTACCATTGCACCTACATAATCCGATTCAGGACCGTCGTTAAGTGAGAGTTTTGTAATTTCCGAGTGGTTGTAAGTGATATTAAAACCTATATCCCAACGAAGGCTTTTGTTGTCAATTACTACGAAACCTAAGTTTGCTTCAACACCTTTGTTATCGAGACTACCGATATTCTTAACAATTTTATTTACGAAATTACTTCCCATCGGTACAGGAATTTCATTCAAAAGGTCTGTAGTGTGTTTGTTATAGAGGTCAATGCTGCCATAAATGCGATTATCATTAAATCCCCAGTCCAAACCTATGTTTGTAGTAGCAGTTTGCTCCCATTTTCTTTGCGGATCGTAACCGTCAGGTCTCCACAGGTAATAGAATTGATCGCCGAATTGTACTCTGGCAGTAGGATCGCTATATGCATATTTTGCAATATGATCGTAGTTTCCTATACCATCCTGTTGTCCTGTGACACCATAACCAAAACGAAGCTTAAGATTTGATAACATCTCAAAGTTTTTCATAAAATTCTCCTCTCTGATTCTCCAGGCAAGAGCAACAGAAGGGAAAGTTCCCCAGCGGTTATCACTTCCGAATCTTGAAGAGCCGTCACGACGAATAGTTGCAGTAAGCAGATATTTGTCCATCAGATTATAGTTCAAACGACCATAAAACGAAATCAACGTATTTTCTACTGTTGTTTTTGGGAATGTAGATGCCTCCGTAATTACTCTCTCTTTTGCAAAGTCTTTTACGGCATAACTATAGGTTGTTGTCTGCCAGTCCTGGTATGTGTAACCAGCCATTAATTCAAGATGGTTATCTAAGTTGAAATCTTTTTTATAACTGAAGTAATACTCCAGCAAAAGGTTTTGTTTCTCCTGCCTGAAATGCGAGAACTCGCCGCCTTGAGCATATTTATCAGGCGACCATGGTGAAATATATTTATCACCTGTACCTTGAGAAATATCATAACCAAGGTTAAGATTTGCCTTCAAATCGGGGAGGAAATGAAACTTGTAATCGAACTGAGCATTACCTATACTTCTGAACACATCTGCCTGGTCATCTTTGCCGTTGAGCAGAGCAACCGGGTTCTTTGTTGCCAGCGTATTGATATTTGTAGTATTACCGTCCATCCAGTTCCAATAACCGTGATAATTATCGAATCCATCGGCAGTTACAGGTTTTGTAGGGTCCATTCTGAGTGCTGCACCTATGGCATCACCGTTTCCGAAGCGGCTGTGTGAATATGTCCCTTTAAAATTAAGATTTACCGACAGATAGTCTTTGAAGAATTTTGGAGAGAGGTTAAATGCAAGAGTTCCTCTCTTCATGTTGTCAGTTTTTAGAATACCGTCCTGGCTTATAAAACCGGCAGATACCCTGTATGGCAGAAATCCTTTGTAACTGTTGCTTAAACTTACATTGTTATCAGTTGTAAAAGCAGCACGGAATATCTCCTTTTGCCAGTCGGTGTTTTCGGTACCGAGGTATCCGACATAGGTCTGCTCTGTAACAGGGTTTTTGGCAGCTTCTCTGATAACTGCCTCCCTGAATTCATCTGCATTCATTACATCCACTCTTCTTGCGATTGTAGAGATAGAGTTATTAGATGTGAAGTCAATTTTTAGTTTTTGATCTAACGCCCCTTTTTTGGTTGTTATAATGATAACACCGTTAGATGCTCTTGAACCGTAGATTGCTGTTGCAGACGCATCCTTTAAAATGTTCATTGACTCAATGTCGTTAGGATTGATGGTCGACAGCGGACTGGTCATACCTGAGATAGATCCGTTATCGAGAGGAACTCCGTCAACTACAATAAGTGGGTCATTGCTTGCATTAAGAGAGGCTCCGCCGCGGATTCTGATTCTGTTTCCGTCACCTGCACGGCCACCGTTAGAAATTATCTGCACACCGGCAACCTTTCCTGTAATGAGGGAGGCCGGATTAGAGATAGCCCCTTTTGTAAATTTCTTTGAATCAATTGATGTTACCGATCCTGTGAGGTCATTCTTTTTAACCGATCCGTATCCGACAACCAGTACTTCATTCAGTACCTGGGCATCTTCTTTTAGTGTAATCAGAAAAAGGGTTTTGTTACCTACCGGAATCTCCTGTGGGAAAAAACCAATATAAGTAACAGAAAGAACCGCATTTTCCCGGACAGTCAGTTCAAACTTTCCGTCCTGATTGCTGTATACTCCGATTGAGGTACCTTTTACCACAACCGATGCTCCTGCGACCGGAATATTCTTGTCATCTGTAATGACTCCGGTGATTTTTCTGGCATTTTGCCCCGCAAGATTCAAACTGAAAAGCATAATTATTAAAATAATGTATGCCCTAAAGTGTTTTTCAAATGTTTTAGTCTTACAATTCATTGAATATGAAGCTTTTAATTATGTTTAAATTAGCTTAAACAAAAATAAATACAATATGCAGAGATAAATAATTTTCTAAAGTCAATCTAAACTCAGAAAATAGTTAAATAACATATATTTAGGATAATAGATTTAGAAAATCGAACTTTTAATCAAAGTCCTATTGGCCAATTTTCAAAACTTGCTCTTCTAATGAGTCTTTAAATAGTGACTTGTTTTTCAGTTTTGAACGATATGTATAGACAGTAGTGATAGAAAATCTTAAGAACAGAGCTATCTGAGAACTGTCATTAATTCCCAACCTTATCAGGGCATAAATTCGAAGTTCGGGATTGAGAATTTCACCTGCTTTAATGCTCTGTCTCTCGTTTTCAGGAAAAAGGAGATTGAACTCCTCTATAAAAGACGGATAAAGTCGCAAAAAAGTTTCATCAAAGTTTGCAAAAAAGTTAGAAAGTTCATTGTTGATATAGTGAGATGAGCTCAATTCTCCATATAACTCATTCATTTTACCATCTTTGGCAAGTCGGTTAAGAGTTCTTCTGTAAAGGTCAAGTTTTTCAATATAGTGAGAGCACAGGTCAATAAACTTTGCAAGATATGTCTCTTTAACTCTGTTTGTTTCGGACAATTTTTTGTTGACTCCCAAAAGTTCGTCAACAAGAAGATGATACTGCGAATTTGAAATTTGCAAATCAGAATTTAACTCCTTCAGCTTTGCATTAGTGTCGGATAGTTCCTTTCTTATGTGGGCTATGCGTTTAATATAAAGGAAGATTGCAGATATTGCAAAAACAAGTAGCAGCGAAAGTATGCTTACGATAAGCAGATATAGTTTTAATTCACCCCTCTGTTTTATAGATTTCTCCTGATATGCGGTATCGATAATCGGGAAGATTTTTGTAATCTCATAAGTACGAAAACGTGAGTTGCAGAACACGGCATCTTCCATAGAAGATTTTATGCAATGGTAAGCGTTATCAATATCGCCCTCTTTAAACAGTAAAAGAGCAAGTGCTTGCATAGAAGAGTTCTCTTTTACAGCATTTTTAATATCATAAATGGCCGATAAAGCATAATACTTTTTTTGTTGTTCAATATTTCCCTCTTTTTTAAATACATTGGCTAAAATACTTGAGAGTATTGCTCTGTTATGGTCTTCATTCGGAAATTTCGCAAGAAGATCCATGAGAATCGCTTTCGCCTCTTTTGTGTTGTTTTGGTAAGTATACCTCTCAGCTAACCACAAATTGTAATCCTGTGTTTCGGGTGTTGAAATCAAAACAAGCGAGTCAGCATATTTACGACTCAGCCGGAAATACTCATTATTCTTGTCGTTTTGAGCTTCGGCATAATAGAGATATAATCTTTTATAGGCGTTATAATAGCCTATCAGAGTACTTTTTGGCATACTGTCGAGCTCTTTTCGGTTTATACTTCCGAGAAGCTGAACCGCTTCAAAAAATTTTCCGCTTTGCCAGTACATAAAGCATAGAATCAGTTTTGTGTCGACAATATACTGGTTGTTATTTAGTTTATGAGCGAGTTCAAGATTTTTTTCAAGATAATCTGTTGCAGAATCGATTTGATATGGAGAGTATTCGTCCTGAATACGATTATATAGGTTATATCTCTGATTGTCTGTAATATCTGGCATTTCGAGAAGCTTCTTGAGATCGTTAATTCTCTGTTCTTTCACCCCAACATACTCCGATTTACGGCTTAAAACTTCAAAAAGATTAATAATTGAAGAATCTTTTACATTGTTTGCGAAAAGTCCGCTACTTATATATGTAAATATATATATTAAGAAAAATCTCATTTAATTTCAGGTAGTTAAAAGGTTTTATCTAATCAAAGATAATAAAAATTTGAATTATTACCTCAGTATCAAAGGAGAATTATTTTGTAATATTTTATATAAACAATAATTCTTTCCGACTGAATTTCTGAGCTTTACAAGATTTTATATATTAAAGAAGCTAAAAATAAATGTCATTGTGATCGAGCTAGTCACGAAACTGCACAATTTTCAAAGAAATTGAAATAATTGGTTTATTCACAGGTATATGTTCCACAATTCTTTGATTGTCTATAACAGCCCTTCTGTAATCATTGAATGTATCATACCACCCGTATCCTGCCGACAATATATATCTGTATTTGTGCTCCTTTTTATTTTCATCTATAAATACCCCGGAATTTATTCTGTATCCGGGGTTAAATCCTGAATACAGATATTTCCCTTTATAATCAGAACTCTCTTCATGAAAGAAGGTACTAAAAGATAAAGCCGAGACTGAAATTCAATCTGGGAGTAACGTAAGAATTTGAATTGGAATAGAAGAAGTTTAAACCGGGAGAGAATTCGTAGTAGATTTTGTTTTTCAACATCCTCTTTAAACCCCAAACAGGAGAAATTAAAAATCCGGAATTATTATTTACATTATCGGATTTATTTAAAGCCCCGGCGATATACTTGCAATCGAGTGCAAGAAAATTAGAGGAGTTATACATTGTATTCTTCCCGGCAGATTTTCTTTTTAATATGTTATAATTGTATCTGCCTTCAACTCCAACGTAAGGGTTTATGGAATAGTAGAAATCGTCCGAATTCCAGAGCAATGCAGGAACATATAAGCCTGCCTTTCCAATTATTGCAACCTTCTGAGAAAGTGAATATTCATAATTGTAAGATAAACTTATTATACTCAGTTTAATTGAACTATTAACCAATGCATTAGATTGTGCAACCAAAAATGGACTAAACAATAGAAGCAGACACAAAATTTTAATCTTTTTCATACTATAAATTATTTAAAAACAATATGAATTTAATTATATATTTTTAATATACAAATTGTTATAGCTTTTAAGTTGCCTTAATTATACCGGCTCTTAAAAAACCGAATAATTAAAATTGAGTATTCGGATAAAAAATAATAACTTTAAAATGTAATTATCGCCTATGAAACGCTCGAAATTCAATGAGTTACAAAACGCAATTACTCGTCTGTAGGCAGAGAATAAAGCAGGTAAAAGGTCAGTTAACAATAAAGTCTTAAAGGAGGCAGACCAAAAATTGGGGTCCTGAAAGCTCCATTTTGAATTTTTTGGCACTTGGCATTTTAATTGCTAGTCTATTAAAATGTTTAAAATCAGAAATAAATGAATAAATTTTTACTTACCATAGTTTTCTTCTTGTCATTTTCTGTTTCGTATGGTCAGGTAACAATTAATAATAAAATAATGGTTGTCCCCGGGAACCTTCCTTGCATAAATATCGAAGTGCAAGATTCAGAATCTGGTTCTCCTTTGGAAGGTGCTATTGTAAAGCTGTTTTTTTCGACAGGTGATACAATTAAGTTAGTAAGTGACAAATACGGGAAAGTAAATTATATCAAAAATTTTCCTAAAGATTCAATTTGTATTACTGTCAATTACTTGGGTTATAAAGAAATCCGTTATACGCATGTCGTATCTCAACCAAATATCTATTTGGTAGCAAATCTTGATGCTGACCCAATTAATATAAACTCGATTATTATTAAAGGCGATAGAATTGCCATGGTAATAAGAGGTGATACGACTATTTATAATGTTAGTGCATTTAAAACATTGAATGGGGATCCACTTTTTGATTTGTTAAAAAAACTTCCGGGAATAGAAATTAGAAGCGGAAATATATATGCAAACGGACTAATTGTGAAACGTGTTCTTGTTAACGGAACTCCTATGTTTTCAGATAATACAAAAAGTGCAATTGAATTATTAAAAGCAGATAATATTGAAAAAATAAAGGTTTATGAAGAATTCTCTGCAAAAGATGTTGCATTAGGCGACACTCTAAAGTCAAAGGACCGAGTACTTGACGTTTCTACAAAGAAAAAAACCAATGCCATAAAACAAGTTTCAATTCAAACATTATATGGGAATTATCTTGATTCAAAGAGTCAAGGGAAATTTAACGACATCTATGGCGCACAATATCAATACGATAGTCATGCAGTAGGTAACAATCTTATTGCGATGTTTGGATATGGAGAGAAATCATCCTTTTCTGGTATACCTTCAGCGCAATACGGTAATGACATGTCAGGATTATTATTGTGGGATAGGAGCAGTAAAGATTATAAGTTTAGTTTTCATACTTCTACCATATATTCTCGAAAACAAAATATTGATTATTCAGCAATAACAAAAGTTTTTACTCCAAATACATCCTACTCTTCCAGGCAGGAGATCAATGACCTAAGTTCCAAGAACCAATTATCAAATTTCTCAAACTCTAATGACATATCTTTAAGAATAAACAAAAAACAAAAATTCTCTATTGACTTTGGAATCGTACATAATGAAAGAATTTTTAACAATAGTGCGTTTAATAATATTCTATTGAATGGAGCTTCAGTATACCTTTCAAACATGGAAAGCTCTGACAATAAAAGCGATATCTCTTTTAATTTTGCTATTAAACATAGTCTCAACTTAGGAAAACCTAAAAGAGATATTACTTCAAAAGTATCTTTTAGAAAAGGAAACGGCTCAGGCAACGGGCTAAGTGTTGACACATTAGCATCAGGTACTCAAAAAATATTTCTCTCAAATGACCAAGATAACCAGAACTACAATATTAGTGGCGAGATATCATATACAGAGCCGTTAAACAAGAAAGCATTCTTGTTATTTAAATATTCAACTGATGAAACTAACGGTAAATCCAGAAAAATAAGTATTGACAGAATCACCGGACTTATTGATCAGAATAATAATTACGATTTTTCGCAAAAGAATAACGTGCAAAACGCTTCAACACGCTATATATATAGAAGTAATGAAATTGAATTGAATGTAGGTATCGGAATGCAATTATTTCGTCAAAATCTGAACGATAAACTCCCAAATCAGCTCGACAAATCTCGTAATTACACAAATTTTATACCCAATTTGCGTTTCAAATATTCAAAATTATCACAATATTTTGAGTTAAATTATAATGAAAACATTATTGTTCCTTATGTTGAACAACTTAGAAATGAGCTAAACACATATAATACTCCGCTGTATTACACTGGCAACGAGTCTCTTAAAGAAACAGTTCAAAGAACGTTTTCTATTATGTATTCAATTACTAATTTTCGTACTTTTAGTTCGTGGGTTTTTAATGTAAAAACTGATTTGTTTCAGAATGCGAATGTGATTAAGGAAAATTTCTTTAGTGAACGGACAAAATTACCAGAATTTGATAATTTTGAATTCCCGGCCGGCTCAATTCTTCAGACGACAAAAAATGCTAAAGGGAAGTTTTCATTCCAAGTTGATGCTAAGTATTCTTCAAAATCAAAATTATTACACTCAAATGTAAATGCTTACATAAAATATTCGTATGATAAGATTCCTTATTATTTATACGAGTCTTTACTTAAGAATGATATGCAATCACTCCGGCTTAATTTTGACTTAATTTCCGATTTTTCTAAAAAAATTGAGTTATCACTATCATCAGAAACAGAACTTGGATATTATAATCGTAATAATAAAGCACCTTTAAAGGAATTGGTTGAACATTTAAGAAGCAGTATTCGATGGAAC
>CAZOOH010000001.1:6425-8715 GCA_964581375.1 uncultured Muribaculaceae bacterium | reverse complement strand
AACTTCAGTAACAGATTTGGTATTAATGCCAGTGGTAAATTTAGGGTTAGAAGTACTAATATGCCGGGAACAGCCTTGAATGAGATAAAAGTAGATACTGAATTGTTTTATAAATTTGGAAAAATATACAATGGAAATATCAGCATAAATTTTGACGACATTTTTAATCAGTGCAAAACATTTAATATATTACTGGAAAACGATTTCATCCAAACTCAACGAATGATAGTCCTCGGAAGGAATATATTTATAAAGTTATCCTATTCTTTTTAAATCAAAGCGAATTTTTCATACAGAAATATGATTCTTATACGATTCATGTAGGCACTATAAAATAAGCACTTACCCGCTAAAATACCTCCTGTCCAGGCTCCTGTACTGAATAGCCTCCGAAAGATGTTCTAAAGTTATTTTCTGTGCAGATTCTAAATCGGCGATGGTTCTGGCAACTTTCAGTATTCGGGAGTAGGCTCTGGCCGACAAATTGAGTTTTGTTATTACACCCGAGAGCAACCTCTTTTCCGAACTGCCTATGCCACAAAATGCATTAATCTGCCTCACCGACATTTGTGCATTCGTGTTAAGAGCCGAAAGCCCGCTCTTTTCAAACCTCTCCTTTTGCACCCTCCTAGCCTTAGTAACCCTCTCCCTTATGGCTTCGCTCGATTCCGAAACAACATTACCTATAAGCGTCTCGCTGTCAATATTATTTACCTCAATATGAATATCAATCCTATCAAGTAACGGCCCCGAAAGTTTTGACATGTATCTGCTTATTTGGTAACCCGTGCAGATGCACTTTTCGGCCGGACTACCAAAGTAGCCGCAGGGACATGGATTCATTGAGGCTATTAACATAAAATTGGCAGGGTAAACAATTTTTTGCCTCAATCTCGATATCGATATTTCTCGCTCTTCCAAAGGTTGTCGGAGCATCTCCAAAACGTTTTTCGGGAATTCCGTTATTTCGTCCAGGTACAAAACTCCGTTATGAGCAAGAGATATCTCTCCCGGTTTTGAGTGTGTGCCACCGCCGGTTATGGAGTAAATGCTCGAAGAATGGTGGGGAGAGCGGAAAGGTCTCTCTTTAATAAGCCCATGTTTTAAACCATTAGAGGAGACAGAATAAATCTTACTGGTCTCAATAGATTCATCCCTGTTCATTAAAGGGAAAATCGATGGGATTGCCTTTGCCAGGAAGCTCTTTCCCGCTCCCGGAGGTCCAATCATAAGCACATTATGACCACCGGCGGCGGCGATTTCCAAGGCTCGCTTTGCAGCATACTGGCCTTTAACATCGGCAAAGTCATATTCATAAATTCTCGAAGAGCTGTTTTCGGCAGAATTTTCTTGCGGCAATATTGGCTCAATCCTCCCCTCATGGAGCAATATAGAAACTACATCGTCCAGAGTTTTGGCCGCATATACCTCTATGTCAAATATTTCACAAACTTCATTTGCAGACTCTTGCGGCAATATAATATGCCTGAATCCCTCTTTTTTGGCATGTTCGGTTATCGGCAATGCCCCTGCTACCGATCTCAGAGTACCGTCTAGTGCCAGCTCTCCTAAAATCAAAAAGTTTTCCAAATCGGGGAAACAGTGCTGTCCGGAAGCAGACACAATTCCAATTGCAATTGCAAGATCGAATGAAGAGCCCTCCTTTTTAATATCGGCAGGAGCCATATTTATTACAATTCTTTTCCCCGGAATTCTGCAATCGATACTTTGCAATGCAGTTCCTATCCGCTGCTGGCTCTCTTTAACAGCAACATCGGGCAAGCCGACTAAATAAAAGCAGATTCCCGGGGTAACATCTACCTCCACTGTTACAGTATATGCATTGACTCCGATACACGCTCCGCAATATGTTTTACTTAACATTTTTTATTTCCAAAAATAGCGCTTTATATTCCTAATTAACAGGGATATATAAATAATTATCTGCTTTTGAAAATAGTTTATCTCTTTTTAAAAGTTTCAATTTATTTGTAGATTTGTCAAATATGGAAAATGCTCAAATTAATATTATTCGTTGCGCTCAAATTGAAGAGATTAAAGCGTATCTTCCTAAAGAGAGGAAAATAGTTGTAATCATAGATTCAAGGGTTGAGAAGATTTACGGCAAATTTTTCAATTACCCTCAAATTTCAATTGATGCATCTGAGACTCAAAAGAGTTTCTTCGGTATAGAAAAAATAACTCAGAAGCTTCTTGAACTGGAGGCCGACAGGAGCACTTTTATTCTTGCCGTTGGGGGAGGAACTCTTACCGACCTTGCCGGTTTTGT
>CAZOOH010000001.1:0-6325 GCA_964581375.1 uncultured Muribaculaceae bacterium | reverse complement strand
GGCTCTTTTTGGAGTGTCGGAAAAAGTTGCTGGAGGGAAATATATCTATTGAATCTGCCGGGGAGTTACCATATCAAACTGCATTAATAAAAGCAAAAATTGTTGAGAAAGACCCTTATGAGAAGGGCGATAGAATCTTTTTGAATTTGGGGCATACTTTTGCTCACGCTTTGGAAAAGATTGCTCATTTATCGCATGGCGAAGCTGTAGGGACCGGGCTTGTGCTGGCAGCTAAACTCTCTGTAAAACTTGGGTTATTGGCCAAAAACGAGGCTGCCACAATAGAGGAGACTGTCGCCGGAGCCGGGCTTCCCGTAAAGTCGCCGGTGCCTGTTACCGACCTTGCCGAATATATGAAAAAGGACAAAAAAAGGGACAACAGAACTATTCGTTTTGTTCTGTTGCAAGGTATAGGCAAACCTGTTGTTTATAACATAGGAATTGAATCGTTAAAGGGGGTACTCGATGGTATTGATTAGTATTAAAGAACCCGGCTGCGAAAGGGTTTTACGTGCGCTGGCCTTAACTGAGGCGGCTGAGATAAGACTCGACTTTTGCGACTTATTGCCTGAAGAGATCAGGCAGATTTTTGAGTCGGAGAAGACTCTGATTGCAACATGCCGGCCATCTGCTTTAATCAGCCCAGAAAAATGTGAAGAGATGCTCGGCTATGCTTTGGACGGAATGGGTAAATCATCGGTAAAAGCCAATAAATATATAGATTTAGATATCGAAACCAACGATATAATTATTGAAAGAATCTCTGATAAGATTAAAGATGTGGGGGCGAAATTGATTTGCTCTTATCACAATTTTGAAAGAACTCCTCAACAGGAAGAGCTCGAATCGACCGTAAATCAATTATTCGGGAAAGGGCATATTGCCAAACTTGTTACAATGGCAAACTCCACAGAAGATGCCGTTAAGGTAATGAACCTGTACAAACAGTTTGACTCTTCAAAATTGCTTGCATTTTGTATGGGTGAGCCCGGAAAATTTACTCGCCGCCTTTCTACAGAACTTGGTTCTCCCTGGTCTTATACGGCATTGGATGCAAACTCGGCAACTGCTCCCGGTCAATTTACTTTCGAAGAGCTTGGAAAAATCTCAAAAAGCAGTTTTTTTGCACATAAAATTGATTATAGAAAGATTAAGTCTGCAATATATACCCCGGCATCAAAAAGTCATCTGCAAAGGGTAATTGTTGCCTCATGCCTCTCTCGCGGAGTGACAACTATCGACAATTTTACTTTATGTAACGACAGTCAGGCTGCAATTAATCTTTTTGAATCGCTGGGAGTAGAATTCGAAGTCATAAACAGCGGCTCGGAAAAGGGTAGCAGTTTGATAATAAGGAGTCGTGGTGTTGAGGGTTTGCGTGAGTATACCGGCAATCGCGAAAATGAAGTTATTTCTATGCAAACCGGTGAGTCAGGACTCTTGACGAGATTGATGATTCCTGTTGCCGCAGCTCTGATTTACGGGCAATCGAAGAGTGTTATTATTTCGGGTAAAGGAACAATTCTTAACAGGGAATTTGCAGAGAGTCGTGAGGTACTTACTCAACTGGGCTTCGATGTTAAACTGGAAAACAACAAGCTCCCGATTGTTATTAAGCATAATACTGCCTTGAAAATGTACAGAGAAATTACAATTTCGGGGAGAGAGGGCTCTCAGCTTATTTCAGGTTTGTTAATGGCACTCCCGCTTCTGAACGACAGCTTTTCACTCACAGTTGAAAAACCGTCAAGCACACCGTATATAGACACCACTATTGGCACACTTGATTCATTTGGAATTCAAATTTTCAATGAATCATATAAACACTATAAAATACAAGGAAAAAACTGCTACAATTCACCGGGCAGAATATCTGTCGATGGCGACTGGAGCGGAGCGTCCGTTCTTTTGGCAACAGCGGCTTTTACAGAGGGAACAGAGTTATTTAACCTAAAGATGAATTCGGGACAAGCAGATGAAAAGATTTTCGGGATTCTTCTCTCTTGCGGTGCAGATGCATCTTTCGACAGCGAAAACTCGTCGGTTACAATAAAAAAATCTGCCCAAAAACTTAAGGCCTTTGAATTTGATGCAACAGACTCTCCCGATCTCTTTCCGGCACTGGCTGTATTGGCTGTTAATTGCGATGGTACAAGCAGAATAAAGGGTGTGGGACGGCTTTTTAACAAAGAGAGCAACCGTGCCGAGGCCATTTTTGCAGAGTTTACAAAACTTGGCGCAAATATTGACATTCAGGGCGATACAATGATTATAACCGGGAGCAGACTAAAGCCCGGAATGTGCTTCTCATACCACGATCACCGTATTGCTATGGCATTAATTGGTGCCTCGCTCAGGATTGAGGGGCCAATATATATTGACGATATTCAATGTATCGACAAATCTTTTCCCGGTTTTACCGATTGTTTTATTTAAATAAATGCAGATGTTATGAATAGTTTCGGAAATAAATTTAAAATTACCCTATTCGGAGAATCACACGGAAATATGGTTGGTGTTGTTATCGATGGAGCGCCTGCGGGAATTCCCTTTAAAGAGGAAGACTTGATGGCCGATCTTAATCGTCGCAGAAGCGGAGCAAAGGGAACCACTCCGCGAAAAGAGGACGATACTCCTGTTATTCAGAGTGGTGTTTACAATGGTTTTACAACCGGAGCTCCGATTTGCATTTCGTTTTTGAATAATAATACAATTTCAAAGGATTATAACTCACTTGCAAATACTCCTCGTCCGGGACATGCCGACTTTGCAGTTGCTTCAAAATACAAGAATTTTAATGACCCACGCGGCGGCGGACACACTTCGGGAAGGCTCACTTTGGGAATAGTGGCTGCCGGAGTTGTTGCAAAGAAGATAATTTCTCCTATTGAAATTAAAGCTCAAATTATTAGTATCGGCGGGGAAAATCCATGGGAGGAGATTCTTGACCGGGCTATAAAAGAGGGCGACTCTCTGGGTGGTCTCATTGAATGCCGTGGTACTAATATGCCGGTAGGTTTAGGTGAACCCCTTTTTGACAGTATGGAGTCAATGATTTCTCATATTGTTTTCTCAGTTCCGGCAACCAAAGGGATTGAGTTCGGCGATGGCTTCAAGGCAGCATCAATGAAAGGGTCGGAGCATAATGATCCGATTGTCTCTGTTGACGGGAAGACTGCAAAAAACAGCAATGGAGGAATTAACGGAGGTGTTTCAAACGGGAATGATCTGGTTTTCAGAGTGGCTGTTAAACCTACGTCAAGTATATCTAAGCCTCAGCAAAGTATTAATTTGCAAAGCGGAAAAGTTGAGGAATTTAAAATTGAAGGAAGGCACGACAGCTGTATCGCTCTCCGAATTCCTGTAATCATTGAAGCTGCTGCTGCAATAGCTATTGCCGACCTAATTATTTGACAATCTTTTTTAAATAGCACCTTCGGGTCATGTAGGGCACTCCTTCGTAGTACTCAAATATCTTCTTAACGGCGTGGTTATTGTCCAATTGTGGGTTCGCAATAACTCTCTTAACTCCCAATTTAATAAAATTGGTATTGAGGTGGTCGAATATAACCGCATTCAACCCTTTGTTTTGGTACGAAGGGTCGATACCAATCATGAGCATATCGATAACTTCGTAGTTTTTGAGAGCCTTAAGAATATGAAATAACCCCAATGGGAAGAGCCGGCCCCTTGCTTTTCTCATCGCATCGGCGAGGGAAGGCATCGTAATTGCGAATGCAACAACATTTTCATCTTTGTCAAGTACAATACAAATTAAGTTGAAATCAATCAGTGGTAAAAATTGATTGATATAGCTCTCAATCTGCCTGTCTGTTAATGGAGTAAACCCGTACAAAGGAACAAAAGCCCTGTTGTATGCAACAAAAAGTCCCCTTGCATATTTGCGCAATTTTCTTTTTGAAACCTTCTCAAGCACTCTTACCTGATACTTTTGTTTAACTATTCTCGAAAATTGGTTGAGTTTTTCGGGGACAGGATTCGAAACACCATACTCCCGCTGATGCCAGTCGGCATCGGTAATGTACCCCAACTCTTCGAGCATCTGGCCGTAATATGGAAAGTTATAGAGAGTTGTAAATGAACCCTTGTTCTCAAAACCATTGACCAAAAGCCCTTCCCTGTCCATATCGGTAAATCCGAAAGGTCCGTTCACAGCATCCAGCCCCTTTTCGATTGCAAGCGCCTCAACTCTGTCCATAAGTGCACGCAACACTTCAATATCTTCCACAAAATCGAGCCAGCCGAACCTTATATACTTTTCATTCCAATCTGCATTGGCCTTATGATTGACAATCGCTGCAACCCTACCAACTACTTTACCTTCTTTGTATGCAAGAAAATAATTTGCATCGCAATATTCAAAGGCCGGATTTCTTCGCTTCGACAAAGTGTTAATTTCATCGGCCCACAGGGGATTAACCCAGTTCGGATTATCCTTATAAAGAAGTTCCGGAAAAGAGATAAATTGCTTTAAATCTCTTCCGGAAACTACCTCTTTTATTGTTATGGTATTCAAAATCTTTATTTAACCACAGAGCCGGCCACAACATTGGCCACAGTGGCTCTAAGTCTTACAACACTGCCTTTGTCTTCCGGATGAACACGATTTGTCAAAAGAATAACGGCAACTTTAGAAATAGGATCAATTACAATTGACGTACCGGTATATCCTGTGTGTCCGTAAGTTGGACCTTCAGGGAAGATATTTCCGTTATTCGATGCATAAGAGGAGTAGTTATCCCAACCGAGAGAACGACCTAAATGTTCAAAACCTTTTGGAACAGTAGTCATCATTTTCACAGTCAGCTCACCCAACACACGCTTTTTATTATATGCGCCTCCGTTCATAAGTGCAGATGCCAGAATTGCCAAGTCTTCGGCGTTAGAGAAGACACCTGCATTACCTGAATTGCCACCGTTCAGAAGTCTTGCAAGAGGATCGTGAACGACTCCCTTCAATACTGAACCATCTTTTTGCTTCTCTGTTGGGGCGCAAAGGGCCAAAATTTCGCCCTGAGGGTTGTAGGTAGTATGTTTCATACCAAGCACGTCAAAAACGTTCTTTTGGGCATATTCTGCAAGCGTAACACCGGTCACATTTTGCAAAACATTTTGGAGAGTAATAAAGTTAAGGCAACTATATTGGAACTTAGTTGTAGGAGGAAAATCTCTTTTGCACGAAGCAATATATTCAATTAAAGCCTTTGGATTTGGCGAACCGTACTTCTTAACCAGCTCATCTGCCGGAGCATAAGGAGGTAACCCCGACGAGTGAGTCAATAAATCTATAATTCTTATTTCGGTTTTTTTGCCTGTAAGAGTATCGACCCAGCCCTTAAACCCCGGAATATACATCGCAACATTGTCGTAAAGTCTTACTTTTCCTTGTTCAATTAGTTGCATAAAAGACATTGTAGTTCCAACGCATTTGCTTACAGATGCCATATCGAAAACAGTATTAACCTCCATTTTTTCAACGGCCGGGTAAACAGCTTTGTTTCCGTATGCTTTTAAATAGACCATCTTGCCGTCTCTAACCACAGCAAGTACAGCTCCGGGTATAGTACCATCCTTGATTGATTCATTAATAATACCATCGGCCAAAGCCAGATGATTTGCATCCATTCCCGCTTTTGCAGGTGTGGTTCTCGGAATAGTTTGTGAATTTAAAGCAGATGCAATGAACAGTGCTGCCAGCAATAAGAATTTTTTCATTTTATAACCATAGTTAAGTTGAACAAATTTAAAAATTCTTTTGTTACATTTACAACATAAACAATGATTATATGATACGAAAAATTCTATTCTCAACACTAGTACTACTGAGTCTTAGCACTCTAATGACAGCTCAGGAGTCCAATAACGGTAAACAGATTTGGGCCGAATCTTTTTTAAACAATAAGGCACCTGAACTTTACGTACAGGAGTGGCTCTCGAATGCCCCGGATACCAAAGGTAAATTTATGCTCATCGACTTTTGGGCAACATGGTGCGGACCATGCCGTAAAGCAATTCCTGAATTGAACGAATTTGCGAAGAAATTCAGCAAAGACCTCGTAGTAATAGGTATTTCCAACGAACCTAAAGAGACAATTCAAAAAATGGAGAGTCCTGTAATAGAATACTATTCAGGCAGAGATGCAAGTAAAACAATGTCAGGCATTTTAAAAATCAAAGGAATTCCTCACGTAATTCTTGTCGATCCAAAAGGTATTGTCCGTTGGGAAGGTTTCCCACTTCTTGAAGGTCATGAACTGACCGCCGAAAAACTTGCGGCACTCATTCAAAAATATAAATAAAAAAC